>CANRHX010000013.1 GCA_947630545.1 uncultured Clostridia bacterium | reverse complement strand
TTTTAATTATTTGTAACATAATACCACAAAAACCTCCTTTTTTCAATATTTTTGGTCAAAAAAAGACCGTTTCTTTTTGAAACGGTTTGAAGTTTTTGTGTTTATCAAATTTTTATAATCTTGTAACCTAAGTTATATCAAGACTTATAAAAAGTTCGACAAAAACTCGTCTTGGTGCAGATGGCCGGAATCGAACCGGCACGGTTTATTCAACCGCAGGATTTTAAGTCCTGTGCGTCTACCAGTTCCGCCACATCTGCATATTTTAATAAAAACTGGTATCTTAACGACAATTGTTATTATAATATGATAGAAAAAATTTGTCAATACAAAAATCAAAAAAAGTCAAAAAATTTATCTAGATTTTTGCACTATTTCCACAATATCAGAAACATATTCCCCAATAATAGGAATATTCAATCTAACAATTCTTTGAAGAATCATAACTAAAATTGCTGTAATAACTGTAACACCTATTCCAACGCCAACACCTCTAAAAATTCCTGCAATCAAATTTCTAATTATAATTTCTTTTTTACTTCCCAATATATATGCTAATTCCCTCAAATTTCCTTTTTCCAAAGTATCAGCTAAATCATCTATAGATTTATTTAATAAATTATATTTTTTTTTCTTTAAAAACATAAAAAAGTTCACCTATATTTATGGTAAACTTTTTTACAATTTTTATACTTTTAATTTATCGTATTTACAATATTGGTTGTATTTGACAAATTATCCGCTTCTGAAGATGTATTCTGGTTGATATATTCTTGTTGTTTCTTATCTTCTTTTTCTTTTAAAACTTCCAAAGAATTAATTAATGTTTGTAGTTTTTCTATATCTTTTCCCATCATTTCCCAATTTCCATTTTCATTTGATTGAGTAAGATTATTATTTGCCTTAATTATAGATTCAATTAACCCATCAATATCATCAGTATTTTCTATTTCTATGTCTACAGCATATTGAGAAAGAAGATTTTGAAGTGCTTGGTTCATATTATTTCCCATTGCTACTTTATGTCCAGAAGCAACTATTATCTTTTTAAGTATTGGCACATCTGATTCTTCATTAAGCATTGTTTGATAAATTGGCTCAACATATAAAAGCGTATTGTCTATTGGAACTATAATCATTTGTTTTGTAATTTTAGTTCCAGAAACATTTATTGCTTCTAATTCAGAAGAAATTTCTTCATCTTCTTCTATTTGTTTTGCAAGTTGCATTGGACCTACGCAATTTGCATCTTGAGAAAATTTATATAATGTTAATTTATTATTGTTTCCTTCTGTCGTTCCAACAAGATATGAAATCAAATTTTGCTTATCTTTTGGATTATATATTTGTACTAATCCTAATTGTGATTTATCTTCTAAAGTCTTTACCATTGTATAATAACTATCCATTTTTGTTCCTGTTGCTTTAGATGCACTTGATGTGTTAAATTTAGCTATTTGCCATAAATCATCTTCTCTATATAGTACGTCTGGTTTTACATTATGGTATATTTCTAAAATTTCAGCTTGAACATCATATAAATATTGTGGATATACAAAATGTTCTGATATATCATCCGAAATTTGTTCATCTTTTTCTTTAAATAATGTAGGATATATTTTTTCATATGCCATTGCTATAGGATCAGTTCTATCTGTAATATAGTATGAAACTTCACCAGAATAGCTATCTATTAATACTTTTACTGAATTTCTAATATAATTTATTTTTTGTTTTCTGTTTTCATACTCTATACTTGTATATTGTGAATATGGATACTGACTAGATGTAGTGTAAGCATCCACTACCCAAATTATTCTTCCTTGCTTATCAATTACAGTATATGGATTTTCATCATATATTAAATATGGTAATGCCTTTTTAGCTCTTTCTAAAACATTTCTATTTATTAATATTTTACTATCTTCAGTTATATCACTTGAAAATGCTAACCCTGGGTTACCTTTTGATATACCTAAAACTAATTTATCTCCGAAATTTAAGTTTAATCCTGCCTTACCTGTATATGAACTTGTTATTTCATTTCCATTTTTATCTGTATAGTCATATTCTTGCTTTCCTTCAACATTTGTTGCAATTAAATCATGTGACTCTAATCCAAAATACATTCTTGGCTCAGTTATTTTTATTTTATCATCATCACCAGATATATCTTTCTGAATATATTGTATTGTACCTGTTTGCGTAGTTGATGATGCGGATGCTATTACTACTCCTTGTGAATGTGTATATTCATACGTTTTATTATTATAAGATTTTTCCTTGTTTGCTATTTCTCTTGGAGATATATACACTATTTTATCTTCATTATCTATTTTGTATTTTGCAATGTTAGCATTTCTATATGTATAGTGACCAGTTTCTGTTTGACTATCTTTTAAAGATTTTAACATAGTATCTTTATTTACTATTGATATATTGTTAATTACATCACTATTCTTTTTTACTTCACTTTGATTTATTGTTCCTGAATGTTCTAAATTTTTCTCATCAATATTTATGTTATATGCTTGTTTTGTGTTATCAATATTATATTGTAAGTATGCTTTTTCTTTATCTAATTTATTAGAATTTACAAAAATTCCATCAAAGCTAATTGTAACTATGAATAAAACTACTAAATACAATGGTATAGATACTAGATTGCGTAGTATTTTTTTTCTATTTCCTTTTTTGAAATTGATAGTTGCTCTAAATATAGCAACAATAATAACTACTGCAAATATCATATACCCCCATAATTTTATTGTACTAGCTGTATAGCTAGCTCCTATTATATCTTTGTTTCCATCAATAGTTAACATATTGTCAAATAAAATATTTTGAGTATTTAAAATTGTAATTAATGCAATTCCTATAGCTATTAATCTTATATTTCTAATTATTTTTTTTAGTGCTAAACTTGTTTTTAACATTTTGCCATCAATGCTTTCAAAATATAAGTTAAATACTATTACATGATATATTACTATGTATATTGTTATGAAAGCTATTAATGCTACTATGTATAGTATTAATGTTTCTATTAATGGCTTTTGAAACATATAATATGCAATATCCATATTGAAAATTGGATCTGCTATTCCAAATGATGTATTACCTATATATAAAATCACTTTTTCCATAAGAGTTGCGCCAATTAGTACACTTACAATTGCTGAAAATACAAGTGCTATAGATTTGTTGGGAAGTTTTGGCATTATTACATTTTCTTTTTCAAAAAATTCTTTCAAACTTTTTTTGATTCCTCTATTTGTTAAATACATAATCAAATATAATATAACAAAACTACCACCTATAATTAAATATCTATATTGCATGTTTGTAAAAAATATTTGTTTATAATTTTCTCCTAATTCTTTGAATTCCAAATAGTCACTTCTTAAAGAAACATAACTTATACTTATAAACATTAGTATAAAAACTATAACCATTATCATTCTTAATTTACTTTTCTTTTTTACTTTAGTTTCATTATGTTGCTCTTTTTGTTCCAAATTTGTTTCCCCCTTGTTATATGATTGCTTCTACAAATTCTTGTGAATTAAACACTTCCATATCATCTATTTGTTCGCCAACTCCTATAAACTTAACAGGTATCTGATTTTCTTCAACTATTCCTACAACAACTCCACCTTTTGCTGTACCATCTAATTTTGTAAGAACTAACCCTGTAATGTCTGTTTCTTCTTTGAAAGCTTTTACCTGAGATATTGCATTTTGACCTGTTGTTCCATCTATTACTAATAATACCTCTTTATCGCTATCAGCCATTTCTTTATTAATTACCTTTTGAATTTTGTGTAATTCATCCATTAAATATTTTTTATTGTGTAACCTTCCTGCAGTATCAACAATTAGTATATCAGCTTCTGTTTCTTTTACAGTTTTTATTGCGTCATATACTACAGATGCTGGGTCCACTCCTTCTTCTCTTTTTACAATTTCAGAATTTGAACGTTTTGCCCATATTTCTAGTTGCTCTACTGCAGCAGCTCTAAATGTATCTGCTGCTGCAACTACTACTTTTTTACCTTGTTTTACTAAATTATTTGCAATTTTTCCTATTGATGTTGTTTTACCAACACCATTTACTCCAACAACTAATATTACTGATGGTTTTGTATTTAGATGTAAGCTTATATCTGCTACATCTAGTATTTTTTTCATTTCTTCTCTTAATGCTTTTTTTACTTCTTCTGGTTCTTGTATTTTTTCTTTTTTAATTCTATCTCTTAAATTTGATATTATTTTTATTGATGTATCCATTCCTACATCTGACATTATTAATACTTCTTCTAATTCATCTAAAAAGTCTTCATCTACTTTTCTAAAACTGCTAAATACATTGTTTATTTTTTCATCAAATGATTTTTTTGTTTTGTTTAATCCATTTTTTAATTTATCAAAAAATCCCATAATATTCCTCCTTGCGCTTTATATAAGATTTTTTTATTCTGTTCTTAATGCAATTACAGGATCTTTCTTACTTGCCATTTTTGACGGAATAAGACCTGCAATAATTGTAAGTACCATACTTATAATTACTAAGGCTACCCCTGCATTAAATGGTACCATTGCGTGAACTGTTACTCCAGTAAGCTTATATATTACTGCATTTATTGGTATTGTTAATAATACTGTAATACCTATTCCTATTAATCCAGAAATAAGTCCTACTATAAATGTTTCTGCATTAAATACTCTTGATATATCTTTTTTAGATGCCCCTATTGCTCTAAGTATTCCAATTTCTTTTGTCCTTTCTAAAACAGAAATATATGTTATAATTCCTATCATTATTGAAGATACAATTAATGAAATTGATACAAATGCTATTAATACATAACTTACTGTATTTACAATTTGTGTTACAGATTTCATCATAACTCCAACCATATCAGTATAATTTATAACATTTTCTTCTTTTCCATTATCTTTTTGCATTTGGTTATAATCTTCAATTGCATCTACTATTTTATCTTTAGATTCAAAATTTTTTGGGTAAATATATATTGATGATGGATCTTCTAAATCGATTGCTCCCATTTTTTCTAAATTTTTTTCATATGTTGCATTTTTATTTTGTGTATATGCTTCCATTAGTTTTGCTATTTGCTCACTACTTAGGCTTTTCATTGCCATTTGTTGCTCTGTTGATAATGAGCTATAATCGAATTTTTCATCACTATCTTCTGGAAATTTTAATCCTGAAAATACATTTGTATCTTTATGCTTTTTTTGATCTTTTACAATTTCAGATTCATTACATTTTTTTATTACATATTCTTTTAAATCTTTTAAATATCCAATTCCCCCTGTTGTAGAACTTACAACTGATTCACCATTTGCTTTGATAATTCCTACAATTTTTATTTCTTCAGCTTTATCTATTTTTTTCTTCATATATTCATCATCATCACTTTTGTCTATCCATACACCGTTTTCTTTTTCGTAATAATCTGAATTTAATATTAATTTAAATGATAATTTTAGTAGTTCGTCATAAGTATAGCTTGATTGAGGTGATTCTTTAGTTTTTTCTTCATTTTGTATTGCCTTCCATTTATCTTTTACTTCTTTTTGATTTTTTAATCCTAATGAGTATAAAGCATAATCGCTTATTTGATTGTTTTCATCTGCTATTAATACTACTTCGTTATATTTTTCAGGCCATTTTCCTGCTAATAAATCGTTTTGAGATTTTAATAGATTTTGGTTATCTAATAATGGTGTCCATATATCTGTATTTGACATTGAACTGCTACTTCCCATTATATCCATTATTCCTGAATTATTGCTTGCTTCGATAGTTTCTCCCATTCCAACTGCATTTAATACTGTACTTGGATTTACTTTTACAATTTCTTTACTAGTATCTTTTTTATATAAATTTATATCTAAATCATAGTTATATTCAATTGCATTACTATTTTTAACTATTTCATTATCTTGATTTTTTAAATATTTTTTTAGTTCTTCTAGATTGTTGTTCTCTCTTTTGTTAGATAATGTAGTAAGCATTTGATCCATTATATCTGAAGAATAAATTTTTCCTTCTTCTTGCTCAGATGTATCTACATCTAGTGTTCCCATCATTACTTCCATCATGCTTGCTATATCTACTGAAGATTTTTGTATCATAATTGGATATGATGATAATGTGTCTTCTTCTACTTTATTTATGTAATTTTGTACTCCTGTTGATATTGCAAGTATAAGTGCAATTCCTATTATACCAATACTTCCTGCAAATGATGTTAAAAGAGTTCTTCCCTTTTTAGTCATTAAATTATTTAAACTTAAGTGCAAGGCTGTTAAAAATTTCATTGATGTTCTTCCAGTTTTTGGAGTTACTTCTTCTTTCTCTTCTTCACTATTAAATGGATTTGAATCATCCGTAATTAATCCATCTAATATTTTCACTACTCTTGTTGAATATTTTTCAGCTAACTCAGGGTTATGTGTGACCATTATAATTAATTTATCTTTTGAAATTCCCTTTAAGATTTCCATTATTTGTACGCTTGTTTTGGTATCTAATGCACCTGTTGGCTCATCTGCTAAAATTATATCAGGATTATTTACTAATGCTCTTGCAATTGCTACTCTTTGCATTTGTCCACCAGATAATTGGTTTGGTTTTTTATGTATATGTTCTTTTAATCCTACTTGTTCTAATGCTTTGATTGCTCTTTGTTTTCTTTCTTTTTTAGATACTCCAGATATTGTTAAAGCAAGTTCTACATTTGATAGTATTGTCTGATGCGGAATTAAATTATAATTTTGGAATACAAATCCTATTGAGTAATTTCTATATGCATCCCAGTCTTTATTTTTGAATTCTTTTGTTGATTTTCCATTTATTATTAAATCTCCTGATGTATATCTATCTAATCCTCCTATTATATTTAATAATGTGGTTTTTCCACATCCACTTTGTCCTAGTATTGATACAAATTCACTTTTTCTAAATTCTATATCTATTCCTTTTAATGCCTCGACTTTATTTTCACCCGTTAGATATTGTTTTTTGATTTGTTTTAGTTTTAGCATAAGGTTTCTCCTTTCTTATCCTCTTTTATCTTATGTAGTATATCATATATATTATAAAAAATATAGCTATTTTTTAATATTTTTTTATTTTATGTTTGATATGAATTTTTTATACCAAGAAAGACCCCAACCTGTTTTAGCAATGAGGTTGGGGTTATTTTTAATCTTCTAAATCATATCTTTCTAAATCTTTAAAAGCTGGGTCATACATATTTTTTCCAGTATAGTCAAAACGCGATCCATGGCAAGGACAATCCCATGTTTTGTCTAGATTATTCCAAGTTAAAAGGCAACCAAGATGTGTACAAGTTGGATTAATAGCAAAAATATTTTCATCTTTATCTTTATAAATACCAATTGATAAACCATTTACTTTAATAATTCCACCATTATCTTTTTTTATAACAGATAAATCTTCTTTTGGAATTTTTATTCTGTTTGTAACAAAGGATTTCACAACTTGCTTAACCATATTTTTTAATTCATCTCTATTTTTTATAGGTTTAACTCTAGTAGCACTATATATATCTGCATAATTGTTCTCAATTTCTAAAATCTTATCTTTTATTATATTGGCTGCAACATTTGATGAAGTCATTCCCCATTTATTGAAACCTGTGGCTACATACATATTTGGCATAAGATGTGAAAATTCTCCTATATATGGAATCTTGTCTAGAGTAATACAATCTCTAGTATTCCATTTATATAATATTTTACAGTCTGGATATAGTTTTTTAGCTTCTTCTTCTAAATATTTATATCCATAATTCACACTACTTTCTGGCGCATAACCTGTTTTATGATTTCCTCCTGAAATTATTAAAAGTCTTTTATCTTCATCTTTTATAGTTCTAAATGAATAAATTGGTTCTTTAGTATTAATATACATACCATCAAATAATTTATTGTTAGTTTCTATTGCTATTGCATAGGAAGTTGTTTGATACATTTTTGAAAAATATAGTCCTGGGAAATTTATAAATGGATAATGAGAAGCCAACACTACATATTTTGAATTTATTGTATATTCTCCCAAATATGTTGTATATCCAACATCTGATTTTTCTACATCTTCCACTAAAGAGTTAGTAAAAATTAATCCTCTATTTCTTTCAATTGCATTTACTAGTCCTAACATATATTTTCTTGGATGAAATTGTGCCTGTTTTTGGGTTTTTACTCCTCCTGCTATTTTAAATGGCAATTCACAACAAGTGACAAATTTAGCATATTTTTCTCCTGTGCTATAAGCTTCTAATGCATTTAATGCTGACACTTCGTTTTCAATTTTAGCTATTTCATTTTTGTCTGTTGTATATATATAATTTGATTGATATTCAAAATCGCAATCAATATTTTCATTATCTATTATTTCTTTTATATTAGAAATTGCTTGTTTGTTAGATTCAAAATATTTTAGTGCAAAATTTATTCCATAAGAATTTATCAAATAATCATATATTAAACCATGTTGTAACGTTATTTTGGCAGTTGTATTTCCAGATGTTTTTTCTCCTATGCCATCTTTATCAACTATTATTACTTTTAACCCATTTTTTGCTAAATAATATCCTGTACTAAGCCCACAAATTCCTGCTCCAATTATGCATACATCTGCTGTATAGTCATTATCTATTTGCCTGTTTGTTATATTTTTTGTTGTCTCTAACCAATAAGAATTCATTATTATCACATCCTTATAGTTAGTATGTACAAAATATGGAAAATCATACAAATAAATAGCTTAATACTATAAAAATAAGTATCAAGCTATTTATTAATTATTCATCTATTGTTGAAATACAAAGTGTAATTTCTTCCAATACATCTAACAATACTTTAACAGTATCTAATGCTGTAAACATTGGAATATTATTTTCTACTGCACATCTTCTAATTGATGCTCCATCAGTTTCTTGATCAATTGAATCAATATCTCTTGTGCTTATTACATAACTTACATATCCTTTTCTTAATGAATCTAATATTTCTTCACTGCCTTCACTAATTTTCTTTTTTACTCTCGTACGAATTCCATTTTCTTTTAAGAATTTAGCTGTACCTTCTGTTGCCTCTATATTAAATCCTAAATTATAAAATCTTCTAATTAAAGGAAGTGCTTCGTCTTTATCTTTATCAGCTATTGTAACAAAAATTGTTCCATAATTTACTAATTTCATTCCTGAAGACTGAAGTGCTTTATACAATGCTCTTGTAAGTTTTGTATCATATCCAATTGCTTCCCCTGTAGATTTCATCTCAGGTGATAAATAAGCATCCATTCCTCTTAATTTTGAAAATGAAAATGCTGGTGCCTTTACATACCATTTCTCTTTTTCTTTTGGATATACTTCATTAATACCTTGCTCTTTTAAAGATTTTCCTAGCATTACTAATGTTCCTATATCTGCTAAAGAATATCCTGTTGATTTAGAAATAAATGGTACAGTTCTTGATGACCTTGGATTAACTTCTATTACATATACTTTTTCATCTTTATCTACTATAAATTGAATATTGTATAATCCTTTTATTCCTATACCTAATCCTAATTTAACTGTATAATCTAAAATATCTTTTTTGGCTTTTTCGCTTACACTGAAAGTAGGATATATGCTTATACTATCTCCTGAATGTATACCTGTTTTTTCAACGTGTTCCATTATTCCTGGTACAAATACGTCTTTTCCATCACATACAGCATCTACTTCTAATTCTTTTCCTATTATGTATTTGTCAACTAATACTGGTTGTTTTGTGTTTATTTCAACTGCTGATTTTAAATACCTTTCTAATGCTTGCTTATTAGAAACAATTTGCATTGCTCTACCACCAAGTACATAACTAGGACGTACTAAAACTGGATATCCTATTTCTTCTGCTACTTTTATTCCATCAGCTATATTAGTTACTGCTTCACCTCTAGGCTGTAATAGTTTTAAATCTATCATAACTTTTTCAAAACTATCTCTATTTTCTGCTTTTTCTATTGCTTCAACATCAGTTCCAATTAGTTTTACTCCAAGTTTAGATAATGGACCTGCTAAGTTAATAGCTGTTTGACCTCCTAAAGTTGCAATTACTCCTTCTGGTTTTTCTAAATCAATAATATTCATAACATCTTCTACTGTTAGAGGTTCAAAATATAATTTATCACTTGTTGTATAATCTGTTGAAACTGTTTCTGGATTGTTATTTATTATAATTGCTTCATATCCTGCTTCTTTTATTGTTTTTATACTATGAACTGTTGAATAGTCAAATTCCACACCCTGTCCTATTCTAATTGGTCCAGCTCCTAATACAATTATTTTCTTTTTATCACTTACTATTGATTCATTTTCTTCTTCATATGTTGAATAAAAATATGGTACATAGCTTTCAAATTCTCCAGCACATGTATCTATCATTTTATATACTGGGCAAATATTTTTTGCTTTTCTTAATTTATAAATATCTTCTTCAGTTTGCTTCCAAACTTGTGCAATGTATTTATCGCTAAATCCCATTTTTTTAGCATCTTTTAAAGTTTGAATATCATTTATATTTTGTTTTAGAATGTTCTCCATTTTTACAATATTGCTTATTTTCTCTAAAAATAACATATCAATTTTGGTTTTATTGTAAATTAATCCTAAATCTGTAGATCTTCTAATTAATTCTGCAATAGCATATATTCTATCATCTGTTCCATCTTCTATGTATTGCATTATTTGCTCTGTTTCCATATTATCGAATTTTTTCATATGGATATGGCAAACTCCAATTTCTAATGATCTTATTCCTTTAAGTATACTTTCTTCTAAAGTTCTTCCTACACTCATAACTTCTCCAGTAGCTTTCATTTGTGTACTTAATTTGTTAGATGCTGTTACAAATTTATCAAATGGGAATCTTGCCATTTTTGTAACCACATAATCAAGGGCTGGTTCAAAACTTGCAGGTGTGTTACTTAATTGTATTTCATCTAATGTCATTCCTACAGCGATTTTTGCTGAAACTCTAGCTATTGGATATCCACTGGCCTTTGATGCTAATGCTGATGAACGTGAAACTCTAGGATTTACTTCTATTAAATAATAATTAAATGAATGTGGATCTAATGCAAATTGAACATTACATCCTCCTTCAATTTTTAATGCTCTAATTATTTTTAAGCTACTATCTCTTAATAAATGATATTCTTTATTTGTTAATGTTTGGCTTGGTGCAACAACAATTGAATCTCCAGTGTGTATACCAACTGGATCTATATTTTCCATATTACATACAGTTATTGCAGTGTCGTTACTATCACGTATTACTTCATATTCTATTTCTTTATATCCTTTTATACTTTTTTCTACTAGAACTTGATTTACTGGAGAAAGTTTTAAAGCATTTTTCATTATTTCTCTTAATTCTTGTTCATTATCTGCGAATCCTCCACCGCTTCCACCTAAAGTAAATGCTGGTCTAAGAACTACTGGATAACCTATTTTTTCTGCTGCCTCTATTCCTTCTTCAATTGAGTGTGCAATTATAGATTCTAATACTGGCTCTCCTAATTGTTCGCATAATTCTTTAAACTTTTCTCTATCTTCTGCACGTTCTATACTTTCACTACTTGTTCCTAAAAGTTCTACTTGACATTCTTGTAAAACTCCTTTTTTGTATAATTGCATTGCTATATTTAAACCTGTTTGCCCTCCAATTCCTGGTAATATTGCATCTGGTCTTTCATATCTTATTATTTTTGCAACATATTCTAATGTTAATGGTTCCATATAAACTTTATCTGCAATTGAAACATCTGTCATTATGGTTGCTGGATTTGAATTTACAAGTATTACTTTATATCCTTCTTCTTTTAATGCTAAACATGCTTGTGTTCCTGCATAATCAAATTCTGCAGCTTGTCCTATTACTATAGGGCCTGAACCAATTACTAATACACTTTTTATATCTTTTCTTTTTGGCATTTTACATTTTCCTTTCTAGATTATAATAATTTATTTGATTTCATCATTTCAATAAATTGGTCAAACAAATAACTGCTGTCTTGTGGTCCCGGTGCACTTTCTGGATGATATTGAACACAAAATATTCTGTCTTTTGCACATTCAACACCTTCTATTGTATTATCTAATACATTTTTATGTGTTGCTACTAAGTCTGTATTTTTTAATGATTCTTCATCTACTGCATAATTATGATTCTGACTTGTTATTTCTATTTTTCCTGTTTTTAAATTTATTACAGGATGATTTCCTCCTCTATGCCCAAATTTTAATTTATATGTTTTTGCTCCATAGCTTAAACTTATTAATTGATGTCCTAAACATATTCCAAATATTGGATATTTTCCTCTTAATTTTTTTATTAATTCTATAACTTCTGGTACATTTTCTGGATCTCCTGGTCCATTTGAGAAAAATATTCCATCTGGTTTTAATTCAACAATTTTTTCATATGGGGTATTGTATGGTACTATTGTTACGTTTCCACCACGTTTATTTAAACTTCTTATTATATTTAATTTTATTCCACAATCTACAGCCACTATGTTGAATTTAGCATTTGCTGTTCTAGAATACCATATTTTTTTGCAACTTACTTTTGATACTGCATCTTTTGGAATTTCTGTATTTTTTAATTTTTCTAATGCTTGCTCTTTTGTTGTACTTATATCTGTAATAAGCACTTTTCTACTACCTTTGTCTCTAATACTTCTTGCTAGTTTTCTTGTGTCTAATCCATATACTCCAGGTATGTTATTTTCTTCTAAATATTCAGATAAAGTTTTTGTATATCTAAAGTTACTTGGCATATCATTATATTCTCTTACAATTAGTCCTCCTATTGTCGGCTTATTTGTTTCATAGTCGTCATCTGTTATTCCGTAGTTTCCTATTAATGGATATGTCATAACTACTGCTTGATATGTGTATGATGGATCTGATACTATTTCTTGATAACCTACTACTGATGTATTAAATACTATTTCGCAAACGGTCTCTTTGTCCGCTCCAAAACCATAACCTAAATATTCGTCGCCATCTTCTAAAAATATTTTTCTGTTAAAGTTTTCCATAATTTCCTTCTTTCCTTTTTTTATTAAATTCTACATTTTTCGCATTTATTGAATGTTTTTGTGTTTAGAACAGTATATATGAAATTATATTAAATTGCAATAGCAAGTTTTTCTTTTTTTAGATAATAGGATATTATCTTCTAAAAAGATATATTTACTGGAAATAAAAAAATCTTTACATATAGCTTTCAAACATTGAAAAATAAATAAAAACATAGTATAAAAAAATAAATTTGACATATTATAAAATAGATGTTATAATAACATCAAGACGTCTATAATAGTTCTAAAATTAAGAAACGTAAAAAGACTAGGTAGCAACCCTAAAGCATACCTAGTCTTTTCCTTTGTGTTAATCACTTAAGTGTTTTACGATTAAGTAAATCATATAAAGCTTTAACACTTCTAATAGTTCTTTCATTAAGAAACAACCCTCCTTTCTACCTTGAGAAAGGTAATATATACTATAACATTGTCTTTTATACATTGTCAAGTTATAAAAATATGATTTACACTAAAAGAATAATACTAATAAATATTTAAGAAATTAAAAGATTGTGTAGAGTAGGTCAAATCCCCAATGTAAGAACTACGGGCGGATATTAATATATTTTTATTTTTTGCAATAAAAATATTGACATTCTCATAACATATAGTGTTGGTTTATACATATAATTCTAAAATCTTTTTTAGAAAATTCCATACCCCTGTTTTTTCAGTTAAGCCTTCATAATTATTAGAAATTCTTTCTAATAATTCTTCTTTAGAAAAATATTTTATATCAGATACTTCTTCTTTTTGTATTTTTATATTTGAAATATCAATCTTTTTAATAATTAAATAACATTCATTATAATGTTTATTTATAATATCTTCCTGTTGATTTATTGAAGTAGAACCTAGTAGATATTTAATATCATTATCTTCTATATCTATTCCCAATTCCTCTTTTACTTCTCTTATTAAGGCTTGTCTTCCAAATTCTCCTGCCATTACATGTCCTCCGACAGTTACATCCCACATATTAGGCCATAATTTTTTATTTGCACTTCTTTTTTGCAATAATACATTTTTATTATTGTCTATAATAAAAGCATAAACTGCTCTATGCCATAATCCTTTTTTATGACATTCTTCCCTTGTAGCAATCTCTCCTGTAAATTCACCTTGTTCATTTAAAACATCAAACTTTTCTTCCATATTATCCTCCCATAACATAAATACCAATCAATTATATTTATTATAATCATTATTTTTGTATAATACAATAAGATTATTGAGAATTTATCAAAAAAGTTACATCTTTCAACATTATTATAGAAAATTTTAATTATTTGTATTATAATGATTAATATAATAATATTATTAGAAAAAAGTTATATATATTTTATAAAAATCATAATAAAATATTTAAAGATTTTGTTAAAAATTGTAAAGGAGTAACAAATGAACACAAAAATACCTTTTAAAGAAATACTGAAAACATTTATATTTGTTTTACCATACATATTTGTAGAATTTACAAACACTTTATTAGTAACAATTGATAAATCTATATCAAATTCAATTGGAAAAACTGCTATTATTGTGTTTTCTTCATTTATAACATTAAATTGGGCTATAAATACAATTCAAACTTGTATAGGAAATGCACATACAATTGTATTAGCAAGAGATAAGGAAAACTCAAAACAAATCAATAATTCAGCTATGTTTTTAGAAATAGTCAGTTCTGTAACAATTTCAATAATACTTTTTAGCTTTTCAAGACAAATCACATATGTATATAATTTAGAGAACAACGCTCGCGAAATATTGTCAATAATATTAAAATTAAAGGCTATTCAATTACCTATTCATTCAATTGGATTAGTTCCTAAAAATATATTAAAAGTTAATACCAAAACAAATAGAATATGGATTTCGACAGTAACTTCATCTATAATAAATATATTAGGAGATCTTTTAAGTGTAAAACTTGGATATAATGAAATTGGAATATATGTTGCAACTATTGTTTCTTCTTTAGTAAATACTGTATTATTATTGATTTTTTCTAAATATAAATTATTTAAAATTTCTTTTAATTATATAAAGCAAATGTTATATTTTGCTAAAGATTTAATATTTAATAAAATTGTACAAAGAATTGTAAATATATATTACACACATGTAGCTAGTTCATTTGGAACAAATATTTATGCAATACATTGTGTATGTGGAACAATTATTGATACACTATGTGAAATAATTGAAGGATATTATTCTGGATTATTAGTTGAATATTCAAATGATATAGAACAAAAGAAAGAACATCTATTAAATAAAGTAGATAGTATTGAAATTTATGGGAATATTTTTGCTATATTGTTTATTCCAATATTTCTATATCCTTTATGGCTCGCTTTAGGCAACTCTATTTCTTGGAGCGAGTGTAATCCATATTTATGGATATATTCTATTGAATTTGTAGCAACAGTAGCTGGATGTAATTATATGGCTTTCCTTTCAGCTAATAAAAATACAAAATCAATCAGTATGATGGCTTTTATAGGTGGAATATGTGTAAGAGTTCCACTGTGTTATATAATATATAAATATAATATTGGAATAGTTGGTTTATCCATGGTATGTGGTATTGATAGAATTGTAAGAGCAACATATTTAAGATTATATATTAAATTCAAAAAGGAAACACTCGTCACATAATTCAATATAGTAATTACTTTGTAACATAAACATTTAGCTCTGTCATAAGTCCTAACCCCCTATGAGGTTTGGACAATAGCACAAAACTCGGTGGAAAAATGTAGTACATAGTTGGAGCCACTAAGCAGAATCGAACTGCTGACCTACGGGTTACGAATCCGTTGCTCTACCAACTGAGCTATAGTGGCATATAAGAAATAAACGGCTTTATTCAGCCGTTTTATTATTCTTCATTTTCTTTTTTTGCTATTACTTCTTTTCCATCATAGTATCCACAATTTTTGCATACTCTGTGTGGTAATACTGGTTCATGGCAATGTGGACAAACTGCCAATGTTGGTGTTTCTTTTTTCCATGTAGATCTTTTTAAATGTGTTCTAGCTTTTGACCATCTTCTTTTTGGTTGTGCCATCTTAATCCCTCCTCGCAATAGATATATCTATATATCTTTTAATTTTTTCATTTTAATCACTATAAGATTATACAAGCATTTTTTTGTTTTGTCAAGTTTTCTGGCTTTTTTAGTTTAAATATTTTCCACAATGCTTTTTGTATAAAGATTTTATATTCTTTCCAGTCAAAGTTTTCTTAATTCCATTATCTCTAACCTGTGCAAATACTTCTAACAATAATTGATCTATAGCTTCATGAATTATAGCACCTTGTCTTTCTTTTTGATAATAATTCCATTCACTTTCGGGCTTCCAATTTTTTCCTTCATATATTATACCTGCTGCCATTTTATCGCAAATCATTTCTGCTACATATTTATAAGGTATAATAACTGGAATAGGTTGTCTTCCAAAATGAACCCAATATTGATAATGATGTTTATTTTTTGATACATGATGCACCCATGCATAAGAATATCCCTTATCCCTTCTGCATTCTTCAATTGGTGAATGAGTTCCTACATAATATTTTATACTTTCACAAAACTCTGTTGGAGAAAATTTTGACCAATCATGCATGAATCCTCTCCATGGTATTCCTACTCTACAACATAATTTAAAAACTACCCATTTATGTCTAAGAACTAGCTTTGTGTGTTTTAGTGCATTTTTTAGTAACATATATTTTTCCTCTTTTCTTACATAATTTTACTACAAATTTTTTTATAAATCAATTAAATTTTTTATATTACTCGCATATAATATAAGGATTGGAGGAAAATTATGTGTGGATTTGTTGGATTTGTAGATTACAAACAAGATATATCAAAATATAAAAATGTTTTAGTACAAATGAATTCTTGTATATCTAGAAGAGGTCCTGATGAAGAAGGCTATTACATAAATAAAAATGTAGCTTTTGGACATAAAAGACTAATTGTAATAGACCCTGAGGGTGGTAAACAACCTATGACAGAAACCTATTCTTTTGGAGAATATACAATTGTATATAATGGTCAAATTTATAATACAAAAGAATTAAGAGAAATACTAGAGAAAAATGGTTTTACTTTCAACGGTCATTGCGATACAGAAGTTTTACTTAAAAGTTATATTCATTTTGGAAAAGATGTTGTTCATCATTTAAATGGTATTTTTGCATTTGCAATTTGGAATACAAAAACAAATGAACTTTTCTTAGCTCGTGATCATTTTGGAATAAAACCTTTATTTTATACAATTCAAGATAAAACTATTGTTTTCGCTTCTGAAATAAAATGTCTATTTGAATTTCCTGGAGTAGACAAAGTAATAGATGAACAAGGTATTGGCGAATTATTTGGAATTGGACCTGCTCATACTCCTGGCACAACAATTTTTAAAAATATATTTGAAATACGTCCAGCTCATTTTGGTATTTATAATCAGTATGGTCTAAAAATAGAAAGATACTGGAAACTTACATCAAAGCCTCACGAAGAAAATCTTTCTCAAACCTCAGAACACTTAGAAAAACTTTTAAAAGATGCTATAACAAGACAACTAGTCTCTGACGTTCCACTTTGTACATTTTTATCTGGTGGTTTAGATTCAAGCATAATAACTAAATTTGCTGCAGATTATTGTAAAGAAAATGGTTTGCCACCTCTCGATACTTATTCAATAGACTACGTAGATAATGATAAAAACTTTGTAAAAAGTGATTTTCAACCTAATTCTGATAATTACTATATAGAATTAATGAATAAAAACTTGCATACAAACCACCACAATATTGTAATAGATACACCAGAATTAGCTTCATATTTAGAAGATGCAATGATTGCAAGAGACATGCCTGGAATGGCAGATATTGACTCTTCCCTTTTACTTTTTTGTAAAAATGTAAAAAAAGAAATGACTGTATCTTTAACTGGTGAATGTGCAGATGAAATTTTTGGAGGGTATCCATGGTTTTTTAGAGAAGATGCTTTGAATAGTGGAACATTTCCTTGGTCTATTGCTGTTAAAGAAAGACAAAAATTACTTAACCCGTCTATATCATCTAAAGTACATCTAAAAAATTATATAGATTTTAGATATAATGAAAGTTTAAGCGAAGTAGAAATATTAGATACTGATTCACCTGAAACTGCAGAAAAAAGGAAAATTTCCCATTTGACTCTAAATTGGTTTATGCAAACTCTTTTAGATAGATCAGATAGAATGGCTATGTATAACGGATTTGAATTAAGAGTACCTTTTTGTGATTATAGATTAGCTCAATATGTATGGAATATTCCTTGGGAAATGAAAGCATTAAATGGTCGTGAAAAAGGCTTACTTAGATATGTTTGCCGTAAAATCTTACCTGAAGAAATTGTAGATAGAAAAAAATCTCCTTATCCTAAAACTCATAACCCAACTTATTTAGCTAAAGTTAAATCAATGCTTACTGAAATAATGCAAGATAAAAATGCTCCAATAAATAATTTATTAAATAGACAATATATTTTAGAAATCTTAGAAACAAATGGTACTGCTTTTACTAGACCTTGGTTTGGTCAACTTATGACTCGGTCCACAACTTATGGCCTATCTTTGCCAAGTAAATATGTGGCTTGAGAGATATCAACCAAAAATTGACTTGACTTAGTATTTTTTATACTATATACTCCATTTATGGAACTAAAATATATTATAAAAGAAAATGATAATTATAAAACTGTAAATTCTATAATAAATACTGAATTTGCTATATCATCTAGGTTAAGATTAAAACTTATAAAAAATAATATGATTATGTTAAATAATAAGACTTGTGACACTAGAGATCTTGTTAAACCACGTGATGTAGTAACTATTAACTTTAACTATGAAGAAGAAAGCTCTAATATTATACCAACAAAAATGAATCTTGATATTGTTTATGAAGATGAATGGCTTTTGGTTGTTAATAAACCTGCTGGCATCGCTGTTCATCCTTCAATTTTACATTATGAAGATTCTCTTTCTAATGGAGTAAAATTTTATTTTGAATCTATTGGATTAAAAAAGAAAATTAGACCAGTTAATAGACTTGATTTAAATACCTCTGGACTTGTTGTTTTTGCTAAATGTGAATATATACAAGAAAACTTATCAAATCAAATGATGAGTAAACAATTTAAAAAAGAATATCTAGCAATAGTTGAAGGTAAATTTGAAGAAAAAAAAGGAACTATTGATTTACCAATTGCGAGAAAAGAAAATAGTATAATTGAAAGATGTGTTAATGAAAATGGTCAAAAATCTATAACACATTATGAGATTTTAAAAGAGTTTGAAAATTATAGCTTAGTTAAATGTATTCTTGAAACTGGCAGAACTCATCAAATAAGAGTTCATATGGCTGCAATACGGTCATCCTCTTCTTCGGAGATGATTTATATGGTTCTTCTTCTTTACTTATTTCAAGACAAGCACTTCATTGTTACTGTTTACAATTCATCCATCCAATAAAAAAAGAAGAACTTTGTCTTAAAGTTCCTCTCCCAAGTGATATGCGTAATTGATTCCGGATTTGTGTCATTGGTTCCGGGTTTGGTTGACACATTTTTCGTAGAAAAAGTGTGTCAACCAAACCCGGAACCAATGACACAAATCCGGAATCAATTACACACTTTCTACATTACATATAATAGAATACAGAAAAATTGCAATATACTTGCTAATAAAATACAGAAATGAAATATAGAATGCATATACTTAACCTTTTTTCCAATTGCATACAAAATAGCTCCTATAGTATAAACTATTCCTCCTAAAAGCAATAATATAAATCCTTGCATAGTTATTAGAGTTGGTAGGATATTAATTTTAACAATTATACACCACCCCATAGCTAGATAGCAAATCATTGAAAACTTTTTATATTTTTTTAAGTCTATTGAATTTAATACTATTCCAAGAATTGCAAATGCCCATACTACACCAAATATTACCCATCCCGTTGTTGCATCATATTCTCTTAAAGTACATAATGCAAAAGGAGTATATGAGCCTGCAATTAATAAAAATATGCTACAATGATCTATTATTTGCATTACTTTTTTACCTTTTAGTTTAGGACTTAAACCATGGTATATACTTGACATCGTATATAATATAATCATTGTAATGCCATATATAGTACCACTTACTACTCCATAAACATTTCCATTAGAAGCTGCAAATATAATACAAAGAACTGTTGCTATTATTCCAAAAACTGCACCAACTATATGTGATGTCATATTTGTTATTTCTTCACCTTTGCTATAGGTTGGTAAAACTCTATCATCTAATTTTGTTCTTGTCATAAGTCCTCCTAATTTTATACAATTCTCTTTATCTCTTCAAATCTTTTTATTTTATTTGTTGATGTCTTTATAAAATCTTCTGTCGTTAATATCATATGTTTTATATATTTATATTTAGGAACTAATTTATTTTTCTCTTTAACTTCATTCCATATAATTTTTTCCAATTCTTCATCACTTATTCCGTCAGGATACTTTTCTTTTACTTTGCTTTTATCATATTTTATTTTAACTGATAAAAGCAAATCGTCTCCTTTAGGCATTCCATAAACAAAAGATTCATCTACTAAATCTATTGAATTTACTAAATATTCCATTTCTTCTGGGAATATTTTCTTACCATTTTTCAAAACAATCATATCTTTTTTTCTTCCAGAAATGAATATGAAACCATCTTTATCTATATATCCTAAATCCCCAGTATATAGCCAACCGTCTTTTATTATTTCTTTTGTTGCTTTTTCATTATTTAAGTAACCTAACATTATGTTAGGTCCTTTTGCTCTAATTTCACCTATTCCATCTTCATTTTTATTTGCAATTTCTATATCTATACCTGGCATTGGAAATCCAATTGAACCATATCTACGATATTTGTAATTTTCAGCAGATAAAACCGGTGAACACTCAGTTAGTCCATATCCTTGTACCATAAGAATTCCTAGGTCATTGAAGCCTTTTTCAACATCCTTGTTTATCGCCGCTGCCCCATTTACAATAAATTTCAATCCACCTAGTTGATCTATTATTTTTTTGAATACCTTTCTTCTTATATCTATTTTAAATATTAATAAAAATTTTGTTAATATTTTACCTAATTTAACCATTGTTTCTTTATGTTGTTTTTTTATTTCTTCCTGAAGCTTATTATACATTGTTTCTATTAATTTGGGTACCCCTATAAAAAAATCCACATTATATTCTTTTAAATTCTGTGCAATATATCTTAACCCATCACTATAAACTGTTGTTATTCCTGCTGCTAATATGACTAGATTACCTGTTGAACCAAATGTATGGTGATATGGCAATAATGCTATATTAACTTTCATTTGATGAAATGGCTCAACTTTACCCATAGCAGAAATGTTCTGAGCTATGTTATACTGTGAAAGCATTACTGCTTTTGAATTAGAAGTTGTTCCAGAAGTAAAAACAATTACTGCTAATTCTTTATCTTTTATTTCTGCTTCTAAATAGTCTTTATTTCCATTTTCTAATAAATCTTTACCAATTTTTTCTATATCATATATATCATTTGATTTTTCTGTTTTATCCATACAAATTTTTTCTTTTAATTTAGTTGTTTGCTTATTTTGAATTTTTTCTATAATTTCTTCATATTTTTTATCATAAATTATACAATCTGCTTCTGACTTTATTAAAGAATTCTCAATTTCATCTTCAGTCAAATCTTTATCTAAAGGAACTGCTATTATTCCCCCTTTAAGTATACTTACATAACTTAATATCCATTCATATCTATTTTTTGATATAATAGCAACTCTCTTTACCCCTAAGTTATATATTCCAGCTCCTAAATTATCTACTTCTTCAATAAATTTTTTATATGTTATGTCTTTATAATTCACCTTATTATCCTGTTTTTCTTTTAATCTAAATGCAATATTATCTGAAAATTTTACTTTAGAATGATTAATTATATCTTTTATATTATTAAAATCTGGAAAGTCGAAAAATGTTTCTTTTTGTTTCATTTTGTTTTTAACTCCTTTTTATCTAGTATCGAATACTAGATTATCACATAAGCTATATATTGTCAAGTAGTTGACTAATCTTTATAAAAATGTTATTATATTAATTGTAATTACCTAAAAATCAACAATTTTTGTAAGAATGGAGGCAAAAATGAAAACAAATTTTACTTATGAAGATAAAGAAATTGCAAATTTTCATATCCCAAGATGGAATGAATTACCTAATATAGATTTATATTTAGATCAACTTGTTTGTTTGCTTGACCAATATTTATCTAATTATATAAAAAATGAAAATGAAAAAGAAGAAAACATAATTACAAAAACTATGATTAATAATTATGTAAAACATAAAATTATTAATCCACCTGTGAACAAAAAATATAATAAAGAACATATTGCTTTTATTTTTGTAATTTGCATTTTAAAACAAGTATATACTATAAATGATATTGCTGAACTAATACATTTAGCAATTGATACTGTATCTCCTGCTAAAGCTTATAATCATTTTTGCAATGAATTAGAGAAGGCTATAAAATTAACTTTTGCTGGTGAAGAATATCCTCGTCGCCAATTGATGACTAAAGAAATTTATATTTTAAGAAATGTTGTTCAATCATTTGCTAATAAATTGTATGTAAAAAGAGTATTTTTAAAGAAAAAATAGTGTGTTATTAGTTCCGGGTTTGGTTGACACAAATCCGAAACTAATAACACAACTATTTCTTTCCAATATAATAATTCTTTTTACCTCTTTTTACAACTATATATGTATCATCGATAAAGCAAGAATCATCAACAATAAAATTTATATCATTTACTTTATCTCCATTAATAGAAATTGCTCCGTTTGAAACAAACTCTCTAGCTTCCCTTTTACTTGAAACAACTTGCATATCAACTAAAAAATCAACAATATTTTTATTGCATGAAACTTCCTTTATATCATTAGTTGCAAACAATTCTTCAATATCTCTTTTAGATAAATCCTTAAAATTATTGCTAAATAAGTGTTCAGCTAGGCTTACAGCCTTATCATATTCATCTTTTCCATGTAAAAATGTTATAATTTCTCTAGCTAAAGCTTTATGTGCTTTTCTCTCCTCTGGATGTGCATTATTTTCTTTTTCTAATTCTTCTATTTCCTCTTTTGATAAAAAGGTATAAATCTTCAAATAATCAATAACCATGCAGTCTTCAACATTTATAAAGAATTGATATAATTTATAACTTGACGTTTTTTCTTTATCCAACCATAAAGCATTTCCTTCACTTTTACCAAATTTCTTACCTTGTGAATCAGTAACAAGTGGCATTGTAAAGGCATAGACTTCATCTCCTGTAGCTTTTCTAATTAAATCTATTCCAGATGTTATATTTCCCCATTGGTCAGAACCTGCACATTGTAAATCTACCCCTCTGTTTTCATGTAAATACTTAAAATCTAATGCTTGTAATATGGTATAAGAAAATTCTGTATATGTAATTCCATTTTCTAGTCTTCTTCTAATTATGTCTTTATTTAACATATTATTAATATTAAAAAATTTTCCATAATCTCTTAAAAAGTCTAATACATTTATATCTTTAATCCAATCATAGTTATTCACTACTTCAAATCCAAATATATCTTCAACTTGTTTTTTTAATTTGTTAAAATTATATTCAATTTGTTCTTTACTTGCCATGGCTCTTTCTGTAGTAGGTCTAGGGTCTCCTATTAAACCAGTTCCACCACCTACTAATAAAATTGGATGATGCCCAGCTAGTTGTAATCTTTTTGAAATTAGAAAACTTGATAAATGTCCAACATGTAAACTATCAGCTGTTGGATCTGTTCCAATATAAAATGTCATTCCACCCTTGTTTAATTTTTCTTCTAATTCTTCACTTGATATATCTTTTATTAATCCTCTCCATTTTAAATCTTCAAATGTTGTCATTTTTATTCCTCCCTTTAGTTATTTTTTTAGATTACTTTACACTATTTAGTTATTATAAATTTTTATCAAATACTTTTATAAAGTATGTTTGAATATCTTTTAAATACATATCTAAATATACATCATTTCCTTCTATATCTTGAACTTTTATATTTGGATATGTTTTTATCATTCTTTTATCTCCCCAGAATGTATAGATAAAATTTGATAAAGTTTCATTTCCATATATTTCTTCATATTTTTGTATAATTGCTTCCTTGTTTTTTACATTTATATCGTTTTTTACTATCATCCTCGTAGTAAACAAATCTATTGCAATCCACGTTGAAAAGAAATCTATGACAAATAAGATAATTGTGAAAATAATTAATGAATTTAATAATTTAATATTTAATTTTCGCTTTATATAATTTAAGAACTTATCTATTTGTGGATTTAAAACTTTCATTAAAAATAATCCCAAAAATCCCCAAAATATTGAATAATATAGGCATACTCTACCATTTATATTTAATATTCTATCAGAATAATCCCACCATTTTACATGTAATATAACTTCTGACAGAAAACTAATTAAGTATTCTACTATAGTTCCTACTATAAAACTTACAAAAAATATTTGAGATTTGCTGTCTTTATAGGATTGCAAAGATGCAATCATTATTGTTGCACCAATCCCATAAACTCCACAAAGTGGAGCATTTATAAAACTTGTTCTACTTTCTAAAACTCCCTTTGTGATAACTCCGAATATTGTCTCTATAATAAATCCTATAAAAGCGTAAATTAAAAAATATGCAAATAATCTTACAATACTTATTTTAAATATTCTAATATTTTTTAATTTTTCCATTTTTATTCCTCTATAATAATTGTTTTATTTCTTCGTCTTTTTTTAATCTTTCGCTTAAGAAATGATATGCTTCTTTGTTTTGTTTTATAGCAATTGTTGCTAATTCTTTGTTATCTCTTAATCTTAAACTTGCATATTTTATTATTAGTCCTTTATTTGTAATCGCTGCCCTAACAACTTCCTCATCATCACGTAATTCTTGACTTGCATAATATAATGTTTGTCCATATGATTTTACACTTTCTAAAATAACTTCTTTATCAGCTTTAAGTCTTTCTGAAGCATAATATGCTGTCCATGGTGATTTCTTTGTGGCAAACATTATTATTTCTTTATCATCTTTTAATCTGTCTGATGCAAATTCTAAAGCTTCTGCATCTTGTTTTAAAGCTTCCATTACTACTTCTTTATCGTCCTGTAAATTATCTGATAGAAATTCTAAATTTTTTCCTTTTTCTTGCACTACTTTTATTGCTTGTTGCTTATCTAGATTCTCTAATTGCGTTTCTTCTTCCATTTCTATACCTCTTTTATTTCTAATATTTTACCACATTTATGAAATTTGTCAATTAGTTATTATTACTTGCAAAATCTATGTTTTCCAATAGTAACAGTCAAAGGTCTAGACCAAATCCATTTATTTGTTGCAGTTGAAGGATTAAAATAATATATAGCTCCATAACTTGGATCCCAACCATTATAAGCATCTTGTGCAGCCTTTTTAGATGTTGAATCTGGTGTCATATTAATTTGTCCATCACTTACACCATCAAAAGCACCTGCCTGATAAATTACTCCTGCAATAGTATTTGGAAAAGAACTGCTTTTTACTCTATTCATAATAACGGCTCCTACTGCAACTTGTCCTGTATAAGGTTCACCTCTTGCTTCTGCATAAATAATATGACTTAACAAATTTAAGCTTGACGAATTACTTCCAGAAGAAGATGATGAACTACTTGAAGATGTAATTCCCATAGCTTTTAACGTTGCAGGTCCAGCTATTCCATCAGCAGTTAATCCATTTTTTCTTTGAAAATATTTTACTGCTTCTACTGTTTTACTTCCATATATTCCATCTACACTTCCGTTATAATATCCCCATCTTTTTAATTTAGTTTGTATTTGTGTAACTTCATTACCTCTTGAGCCATATTTTGAAAGAGCTTCAACATTATTACTTGCAATAAATAATATTGCTCCTATACATAATAAACATAAAACAATTATAAAAATTTTTCTTACCTTTAATAACATAAAAAACCACCTACTTTTAAGTTATTTTTATCAGTAAATGGTTTTTTTATACATTTTATTACTATTATTAACTACAATATGTACAAAGAATTGACTCCAATCCAACTTGCAAATCTATTTCACCAATTTTATATTTATAGTCTAAATCTATTAATTTTTGTAAAATATTTTTTAATTCCATTTCTTTAAAATATTTAGCTTGCATTTTATATTTATTTACTAAAAAAGTTTGATTTGGCTTTAAATTTAACACTTCTATTAAATCTTTATTGTTTTTTAATGCAAGTGTTGCAAAATATAATTTTTTAAAATGATTGTATAATGTTATTAAAATTTTTTGAATTGGCTCTTTTGCATATATCAAATTGTTCATTACATTTAAAGCTTCTTTTATTTGTTTTTTTCCTAAATTATCAGTAAGTTCAAATATAATACTTTCTAATTTTTTTATGGATAATTTATCTATCATACCTTTATCTATTGTTCCATTTTCCTCAGCATATTCTATAAGTTTTCTAATTTCATTTATTAATTCTTGCATATTAGTTCCACAACATTCAATAAAATATTTTATCGTATCTGAATTAATATTTACTTTATAACCATTACATATTGATTTTATTCTTTTTTCTATTTGCATAGGTTTTTGGGCATCAAACTTAACTGAAACCCCATATTTCTCTATAGTTGAAACTATATCTTGTTTTTGTATATCATCTTCTATTATTACTAAAATTACAGTTTCTTTTATTATTTTAATATTGTTTAAAATATATTCATTTAACTTTTCTTTAAATTTAGAAAGTTCTATATTTTTTCTTTTTCCCTCTTTTTTTAATAATCCCGTATTCTTAACAATAATAAGTTTTTTATCATATCCAAAACTTGGAGTTTCAATTTCTGAAATTAGACTTGTTAAGTTTGTTTCATCAATTACAACATAATTTATCCCCTTTACAGCTTCTCCGAAAAGGGATTTTATCTTTTTTAAAGATGATTCAAGTAAATATAATTCTTCACCATAAAAAAGGTATAAATTTTGCAAATTCCCCGATTTTAGTTCTTTTTCAAGTTCTTCAATTGTCAACTTAAATCATCCCCCTTCATAATTAATTTAAAGCCTCTGGGTGTAGTTGACAATACTACCATTATGCTCCTAAAATAATTCTAAATATTTCTGATACACTCCAAGCTTGAGCAAATGCTCCCTTTGGTAATTGTGGTTTAGAAGAATCATAAAGTTCTGAAATAGAACCTATGCAACCATTTTCGTAAATTTCAGTTTTAAATGTTTTCTTAACTTTAGTTCTAAATTTATCTATTTTGTCTTCGATTTCTTGTTTGTCTTTCTTAGCTTTAGTGTGATTTAATATGTTTTTTAATGAATTATAATATAATCCAAGTAACCATGGCCAAGTAATACCTTGATGATAACTTTTATCTCTTTGTTTTGGATCACCTTCATATATTTCTACATAATTTTCTTCACCCTTTGCTAAAGTTTTTAAGCCATAATTATTAAGTAATTTTTTCTCAACGACATTAATAATATTTTTTGCTTCTTCTGATTGTAAATCTATAATTGGATAAGTTAAACTCATACTAAATAACTGATTTGGTCTAATTTTATTATCTCCTAAAACATCATACAAACATTTTCTTTTTTTATTATAAAATTTTTCGTTAAATGATTTTTGACATTGTTTTGCTAATTTTTCATATTTACTACTTTCTGACTTTGTTTCAAATTTACCTACTAAATAAGCCATAATTTTATTTGCATTATACCATAGGCTATTTAATTCTACCGTTTTGCCATTTCTAGGAGTAACAGCAACTCCATCAAATTTTGCATCCATCCAAGTATTTTGTGTATCTTCTGTTCCAGACACAATTAAATAATCTTCATCTAAATATATATTATTGTTATCAACATCAATACCTGTTATATAATTATCAATTACAAGTTTTAACTTTTCATATAAATTCTCTTTTACAAAATCCAAATCACCAGTGTAATTTATAAATTTTTGTATTTGTTCAAATAGCAATAGTGAACTATCCGCACTATTATACAAAGGTCTATTATCAAATCCAGAATATCCATTAGGAACTAGTCCATATTTTATATCTCTTACCATTGTAAGTAAGACTTCTTTTGCTAAGTCATACCTCCTTGTAACTAATAATAATCCTTCAAAAGAAATTAAAGTATCTCTTCCCCAGTCTAAAAACCATGGATAACCTGCAATTATTGTGTGAAGCCCAAAAGAAGGTCTTTTAACTACAAAGTTATCTGTAGCTGTTATTATATTTTTTATTAACTTTTCTTCTTCTAATTCTTTCTTAGTTTTCTTAATAGTAGTCTTTTTATCTACTAGTAATGAATTATTATATAATTCATTTTGTCTATTTCTTTCTTTTAATATTAAGTGTTTAACATCTATTTCATCTATATTTTCTTCGAATGAAAGTACAAATGATATTTCTTTTTCAGTATTTTTTTCAATATTAACTTCAAATACTCCTGGAACGGCATGGTTTTCTTCAGGGTAAAATCCTCTTTTTTGTTCTTCTAAATAGAACATATTGCTAAATGTATCATTTGTATGTTCTATATAGTATCCTTCCGATAATTTCATATAAATTGGAAATGAATTATAATTATCTATTATTACTTTTACTTTGTTGTTTTTTATGGTTTGCTTTAATTCAAATTCATGCCCTGTATTCATAGTATGGAAATCTCTAAAATTAATAATTGGTGCTAAAGATAGTTTACAATCTTTATTACCTGACTTTATTTTATAATATATACCTACTGTATTTTTTCCATAATCCATACAAATTTTTTTAGTTATCTCAACTTCATTAATTTTATATTTAAAAATTGGTACAATATCTTTTTCAAAACTTTCTAAATATTTAAAGCCTTGTGATACGTATTCTTTTCCAACATTTGTATATAATTCATATTTTTGGTCTTCGATTTCCAATGCTTCATCAAGTTTTGAAAATACTAAAAATCTTCTTGCAGGTGGCGTTAAAGGTGCTATCAATAAGCCATGATATTTTCTTGTATTTGCACCTATTATACTTGAACTAGCATATCCTCCTAGTCCATTTGTTATTAACCATTCTTTTGTTAATCCATTTTCTAAATCTAATTTTTCCTTTGTTATTTTCATTTGTTCCTCCAATTATTTTCCTTCAAGTTTTCTTAACATTTCTTCTCTAATTTCTTGAGGTGTCTTTTTCCTTGTTGATATTGTTGCAACTTCCTTTTGTTTTTCATTTTTATTATTTATTGTTTTTGATGTTTTTACTTGTGTGGTTGACTTAGTTGTTATGTGTTCATTTTGATTTTTTTCCAATCTACTTGTTCTGTTTTTATCTTTTCTATTTGAATCGTTTTTTCTTTTTGCTTTTTCATCTGCCTGTTTTATGGATGCTATTCTTTCACTATATTTATTGCTAAATTTACTTTTCCTTTTTATGTCATTAATTTGACTCTTTGCATTCTTATTTGAAGTTTTTATTTTCTCTTTTTTTGCATGTTTTTTCATTTTACTGATTCTTTTATCTTCTCTTAATTTATTATTTAACATTAAATATTGTGGATCATTTTGCTTATCTTGATATTTCAAATCATCGCAAATAAGTTCAATTATTGATTTAGCAACTAAGTTTGAATCATGCCTTATGTATCCATCTGTTATATTTGATAAATCTCTTTGTAAAAATTTAATTCCTTTGGTTTTTTCTATATCTTGTTCAACCAAATCTTGTCCTTCTATATTGTATTTTTGAATAAATTCTGGAATTATTTCGCCAGTATCATAAATACAATAGTCTACTACTCCTTGACCACAATGCTCTATTATTGCATTTAAGTGATCTGAAACACTATAGTTATCTGTCTGTCCTGGTTCTGTCATTATATTACTTACATAAATTTTAATTGCAGTGCTTTCTTTTAAAGCTCTTGCCACACCATTTATTAATAAGCTAGGTATAACATTTGTATATAAACTTCCAGGTCCTATTACTATACAATCTGCATTTCTAATTGCTTCAACAACTCCTGGAGCTGGTCTACAATTTGAAGGATTTAAATAAACTCTATTTATTTTAGTTATTTTTTCTGAAACTATTTCAGAAATCTTGGATTTTTCAGTTACTATATAACCATTATCAAATTCTGCACATATTTGCATTTCATCTAATGTAACTGGTAATACTTGTCCTACTATATTTAAAACTTCATTGCTTTTCATAATAGATTTAGTAAAATCTTTATTTACATCATTCATAGCTCTGAAATATATATCTGAGAATGAAAGTCCTTGTAATTTACCATCTTTAAATTCATAATTGAACAATTTATTAATCTCATTACCTTTAGCTGAAAGAGCTATCATACTATCTCTAATATCATCCATAGGTAACATTTCTAATTCTTTTCTTGAATTTGTAATACCTTCTCCATAGTCTGAAACTGATACTATTGCAGTAATATTATTTGTATAATTTTTTAGTCCTGCTAACACAGTATTTAATCCTGTTCCACCACCTATTACAACAATATTAGGTCCTTGATCATATACGGTTTTGTTAAATATTAATGATTTAACATTTATATTTTTTTTATTTTCCATTCTGCCATCTGTTGATTCTATTAAAACTTCTAAAGTTCTTTTATTTAATCCTATTAATCCGAAAACGATAGCAATAAATCCTATAACAAAGACTACTACTATTTTTCCAACCTCTGCAAATGAAACTTCTTTTAATACTAAAATTTCAGCTAAGCCATAACATGCAAGCATTATTCCTACTAAAATTAAAAATATCCACCTTTTCATTTTTGTGCTTGATTTAAACCATTGCATTATTCCTTTCATTTTCTATAGCTTAGATTAGCTTTATTCTAACTAAGCCTCCTCCTCTCTATTTATGCCTTCTCCTATAATTTCTATTTCTAATTTTATTGTCTTTTGGAATTTTTCAAATACTTTTTCTTTAACGTAATTTGTAAGTTCTATTACATCATTTGCAGTTGCATTGTTCTTATTTATAACAAATCCTGCATGTTTTGTAGAAATTTCTGCTCCACCGACTTTATAGCCTTTTAAGCCACATTCATCTATTAGCTTTGCCGTAATAAAATCTTCTCCGCGTTTGAATGTACTTCCAGCACTAGGAGAATCTAGTGGTTGTTTTTCTCTTCTTGAATTTTGATATTCTGACATTTTTTGTTTAATTTCTTCTTTATTTCCTTTTTGTAATCTTAATGTTGTTTCTAGTATAATATATTTTCTATTAGAAAACATGCTATTTCTATATTCAAATTTTAATTCTTTATTTTCTAATGTACTAGTATTTCCTTTGTAATCCATAAAAGTTACATCTTGCACTATGTCTTTGATTTCTTTACCATATGCACCTGCATTCATTCTAATTGCTCCACCTATGGTCCCTGGAATTCCAGATATTTCTTCAAAGCCTGTAATTTCTGCTTTCAATAACTTTTGTGCTAACTCTATATTATTATTCCCTGCTCCAACTTTTACTTCTATATAGTCTTGCATATTCTTTATTTTGTATTTTTTTATATTTATTTTTAAAGTTATTCCTTTTATTCCACCATCTAGCACTAATATATTACTACCATTTCCTATTACAGTTAATTTTATATTATTTGTATTTGCAAATTCCAATATTTTCTTTAAATTGTCTATTGTATCCACATTTATTAAACATTCTGCGCAACCACCTATTTTAAAACTTGTGTGTTTTTTCATAGGTTCATTAAAATATATTTTTTTTGAATCTATCTTTAAATTAGTTTGTATTAATTTTTCTAAATTCAAATCATCACATCCTAAAATTAACTTATTATAAGCCTAACTATCATTATCTAATTTAAGAGTCATATACAAGACTGTTTCTCCATTTGGTACTTTTTGTCTTGTTTTGTTATAAACTTCTCCTGTGTAATAATTTACTATATATGTATCTGTGTATGAACCAGTTCCTGGTTCTAAACCTAACTGTGACAATGCATCAGTATTCAATTCATAATATGCTTTTTCTGCTTCTGTAGAATCTGCTTGATTTAGTTTCCATTTTTTACCGTTTGGTAAAGGTTCTGGATTAACCTGTTTTCCTACTAACATACTCGTATCTTTCGTTAATTGATATTTAGTATATCTTTGAACTACAGCATGTTGAACTGCTTCTAATTCTGACCATAATTTATTTTCTTGAGCATCATCCACTCCATCCATAGTGCTTGAAATTGTTACTCCTGCAAGTATTAATAAAACTATTATTGTTACTACTAATGCAATTAATGTTACTCCTTTTTCTTCTCTCAACATATTTTTCTCCTTTGAATAATAAATTCTTTCATTACTATATCATTTTTTTATAAAAATTACAACCTTATTTATATAGTTTTTGAAGAAAATCTTCCCAAAGTATTTATTTTTTACTATTTTTGTAGTATAATTATTATAGTTATATTTTAAAGGAGTGTATTTTTATGTGGCAAATTTGGCTTATTGTTGCAGGAGTATTTTTTATTGCTGAAATATTTACAACAGGATTTTTAGTATTTTGGTTTGGATTAGGTGCAATATTTGCTATGATTGCAAGTTTTTTTATACAAGATTTAGTTATTCAAACAACAATATTTTTAATAGTTTCTGTAATTCTTATATTTGCTACTAGACCTCTCGTAAATAAATTTTTAAAAACAGATACTGTAAATACTAATGTATTTTCTATTATTGGTAAACACGGTATTGTAGTTAAAGAATTAAATTCTATAGAAGGAACAGGACAAATAAAAGTAAATGGAGAAGTTTGGTCAGCTGAAGATCTTAATGGAAATTCTATTCCAGAAGGCTCAGAAGTTGTCGTTCTCAAAATAACTGGAGTTAAAGCAATTGTTTCTCTTGTTAAAATTCCAGTATCTCAATAGTTTTCGGTATTTTAATATAAATATTTTAAAAAGGAGGAATTTATTATGCCGTTTTTATTAGTTATACTTGCTATAATTTTAGTAATAGCATTTATGTCAATTAAAATCGTTAAACAAGCTGAGGTTTATATAATTGAAAGATTAGGTAAATTCTACAAAGTTGCTGATGCAGGTCTTACAATTATACTTCCATTTTTTGATCATGTAAGATCAGTTGTAAGCTTAAAGCAACAAACAATGGATGTACCACCTCAAGGAGTTATTACAAAAGATAATGTTACAATTACTATAGACACTGTTGTTTTCTATCAAATAACAGATCCTGCAAAAGCAGTTTATGAAATTCAAAACTTAAAGAAAGGTATTGAATACTTAGCAATAACAACAATTCGTGATATTATTGGTAAAATGAATTTAGATGAAACATTTAGTTCAAGAGATGGTATTAATAATCAATTAAGAATTGTTTTAGATGAAGCTACAGACAGATGGGGATGCAAAATAGACAGAGTTGAAATTAAAGACATAAATCCACCAGCAGACATTAGAGATGCAATGGAAAAAGAAATGAATGCAGAAAGAAATAAGAGAGCTCTTATTCTAGAGTCTGAAGCACAAAGACAATCTGCTATTACAATTGCTCAAGGTAAAAAAGAAGCTGCAATTTTAGAGGCTGAAGCTGATAAAGAAGCTAGAATTAGAAGAGCTGATGGTGAAGCTCAAGCTATTAAGTCTGTCGCAGACGCTAAGGCACTTGAAATCAAAATGGTTTATGATGCAATGAAGAAAGCTGATCCTACTGATAAATTAGTTCAGTTGAAATCTTTAGAAGCATTAGAAGAAGTTGCTAAAGGTGAAGCAAATAAAGTATTTATTCCATTTGAAGCAACAAAAGCTTTAGGTTCATTAGGAGCTATTAAAGAAGTTTTAACAGATAATGATAAAAAGAATGATAAAAAATAGAATTTAATTGTGAAAAATAAAATAGCGTGATTTAAATTTTCTTAAAAATTGCTTTTATTAGAAAATTTAAGGCACGCTTTTTCTATGTCTTTTTTGAGTTCTATATTTCAAAAATATTGCAAAATGGTTACAAATATTTTAACAAATTTGCAAAATTATTACAAATGTGCTATAATTAAATTGTACGAAAGTTAAATACCAAAAAAGAGGTGGTTAAAATGGCTATATTTATAATTTTATATATATTAATATTTGCAATATTTGCTTTAGCTGCTTATGCCGTTTTACAAATTAAATTATTTGGAATGAATGTAAAAGATTTTTGGGGTTTTATACAAGCTAACCAAACTCTAGATAAATTATATCGTTTTGCAAAAACTTACGAAAAAATGTCTACTCAACAACAAATCATATATTTATCTGAAGCTGAAAAAGTATTTGATGCTTTTGAAAAAGTTCCCGATGCGTTATGGGAAGAAGAATATGATAAATATAGCGAAGTTTTATCTAAATATAAAGATATTAAAATGATAAGATGGGCTTCTTAATTATTAATATTAAAAACCAGGTTTAACCCTGGTTTTTTGTGATTATTTTTAATCTTCTTCATAAACTTTTGGTTCATTTAACCCTTTAGCTGTTAGATTAATTCTTCCTTGATCGTCAATATCTATTACTTTAACAGTTACTTTATCTCCTACTTTATAAACGTCTTCTATATTTTTTATTCTTTCATTTGAAATTTTAGATATATGAAGTAATCCTTCTTTATCTCCAAATCCTAAATCTATGAATGCTCCAAATGCCATTAATTTTGTAACTGTTCCTAGATATATTCCTCCAACTTCTACTTCTCTTACAATGTCTTCAATCATTTCCAATGCTTTATTTGCATTTTCACTATCTTGTGAATATATAAATACTTGTCCATCTTCTTCTATGTCTATTTTTACACCCGTTTCATCTATGATTTTATTTATCATTTTTCCACCAGGTCCAATTACATCTTTTATTTTATCAACTTTTATAGAAGTATTTACTATTTTTGGTGCATATTTAGAAATTTCTTCTCTTGGTTTAGATATAACTGGTAACATAATATCATTTAATATATGCATTCTTGCTTTTTGTGTTCTTTCGAAAGCTTCTGAAATTACTTCATATGATAATCCATCACATTTTATATCTACTTGGATAGCTGTTATACCTTTTTCTGTACCACCAACTTTGAAATCCATATCTCCAAAGAAATCTTCTAATCCTTGAATGTCTAATAACATTACATAATCATTATCATCTTCAGGATTTGTAATTAATCCTGTAGAAATTCCAGCTACTGGTCTCTTTATTGGAACACCTGCATCCATTAATGCTAAAGTGCTTCCACATATACTTGCTTGTGACGTTGATCCATTTGAAGATAATACTTCAGACACAACTCTTATTGCATATGGGAATTCTTCTTTTGATGGTATTACTGGAACTAGAGCTTTTTCTGCTAATGCTCCATGCCCTACTTCTCTTCTTCCTGGTCCACGTGATGGTCTTGCTTCTCCTACACTATAACTTGGGAAATTATAATGATGGATATATCTTTTAGATTCTTCCATGTCTATTCCATCTAATTTTTGTTCTTCTGAAACCATTCCTAATGTTGCAACTGACATTACTTGTGTTTGTCCTCTAGTAAATAATGCACTACCATGTGTTCTTGGAAGTAAACCTACTTCACATGATAATGGTCTTATTTCATCTAATGCTCTTCCATCAACTCTTTTATGCTCGTTAAATATCATTTCTCTAACACACATTTTTTCTACTTTGTATATTGCTTCTCCTATATCTGCTTTGTGTGCCTCAAATTCTTCTTCTCCAAATTTTTCTGTATAAGCTTCTTCAATTTTTGCAGTTAATTCATCAATATTGTTATCTCTTATTGTTTTATCTGCTTCTTGAACTTTTTCTTTCATTTCTAGCTTGAAATTGTCATTTACAAATTCATATACATCATGGTCAACTTCAAATGATTTGTATTCAAATTTTGGTTTTCCTATTTCTTCTTGTATACCTTTTATAAACTCGCATATTTTTTTGATTTCTTCATGTGCTGCTTTTATTGCATCTAACATAACGTCATTTGGAACTTCATTTGCACCTGCTTCTATCATTGTTATTTTCTTTTCTGTTGCTGCTACTGTTAATGTTAAGTCTGAAACTTCCCTTTGTTTTTCTGTTGGATTTATAATTATTTCTCCATCTATTAAACCAACATTTACTGCAGCTGTAGGTCCTCCAAATGGAATATCTGATATTGCTAAAGCACATGCTGCACCTATCATTGCAGCTACTTCTGGTGAGTTATCTTGTTCAACACAAAGTACGGTTGCAACTACTACTACATCATTTCTAAAATCCTTTGGAAATAGCGGTCTTAATGGTCTATCTATTGCTCTTGATGTTAATATTGCTTTATCGCTTGGCTTACCTTCTCTTTTCATAAAACTTCCTGGAATTTTTCCAACTGAATATAGTTTTTCTTCAAAATCTACTGATAATGGGAAAAAGTCTATTCCTTCTTTTGGTTCTTTTGAGGCAGTAACATTTACCATTACTACTGTATCTCCATATCTTACTACTACACTTCCATTTGAAAGCCCTGCCATTTTTCCTGTTTCTATTATAAGTTTTCTACCTGCTAATTCTGTTTCATACGTTTTAAACATATTTTTTCTCCTTTTCGTTTTTTCACAAAAAGCCCGTGCCTTATAGCACAGGGCTTTTGTTAAAATTATTTTCTTAATCCTAATTTTTCTACTATGTCTCTGTATCTTTGTAAGTCTTTTTTAGATAAGTAGTTTAATAAGTTTCTTCTTTTTCCAACCATCTTTAAAAGACCTCTTCTTGAGTGATTGTCTTTTTTATGAATTTTTAAATGTTCTGTTAGTTCATTAATTCTTTCTGTTAAAAGAGCTATTTGAACTTCTGGTGAACCAGTATCTTTTTCATCTCTTTTATAAGTATTAATGATTTCTTGTTTTCTTTCCTTTGTCATAATATACACCTCCTATATTTTTTATCTCCTTAAACTGGGCTTTAAGAATAGGTGTTGATCTTAAAGCTAAGTAAAAGGTCTGTACTTTTAAAGCACATTTATTTTACTATAATTTCCATAAAAAATCAAGTATTTTCTTTAAATTTTTTAGAATTCAATTTTTTCACTAATCCAGTCTTTTAATTCATCTATTTTAATTCTAACTTGTTCCATTGAATCTCTATCTCTTATTGTAACTTGATTATCTTCTAGTGTGTCAAAATCAATTGTTACACAATATGGAGTTCCTATTTCGTCTTCTCTTCTATAACGTTTTCCTATTGACCCTGTTTCATCATAATCGCATTGGAAGTATTTTGAAAGATTATCATATACTTCTCCAGCTTTTTCACTTAATTTTTTAGAAAGTGGTAGTATAGCTACTTTATAAGGTGCAATAGCTGGATGTAAATGTAATACAACTCTTGAATCTCCCTCTCCTAAATCTTCTTCTTCGTATCCATTACATAAAAATGCTAATGCTAATCTATCAACACCTACTGATGGTTCTATTACGTAAGGAATATATTTTTCGTTTGTTTCTGGATCTAAGTATGACATATCTTCTTTTGCATGTTCTTGATGTCTTGTTAAGTCATAATCTGTTCTGTCTGCAATTCCCCATAATTCTCCCCATCCAAATGGATATAAAAATTCAATATCTGTTGTTGCTTTACTATAGAATACTAGTTCTTCTTTAGCATGTTTTCTATATCTGATGTTTTCTTCTTTTATTCCTAAATTTGTTAAAAAGTCTTTACAATATTTTTCCCAATATTCAAACCATTCCATATCTGTTCCTGGTTTACAGAAAAATTCATATTCCATTTGTTCAAATTCTCTTGTTCTAAATATGAAGTTTCCTGGTGTTATTTCATTTCTAAATGCTTTTCCAATTTGTCCTATAGCCATTGGTACTTTTTTTCTTGATGTTCTCATTATGTTTTTGAAATTAACAAAAATTCCTTGGCATGTTTCTGGTCTTAAATAAACTGTTGACGTTGAGTCTTCTGTTACTCCTTGAAAGGTTTTAAACATTAAATTAAATTGTCTAATTCCTGTAAATTCATGCTTTCCACAATTTGGGCAGTTTATTTTATTGTCATCTATATATTGAATTAAGGCTTCATTGCTCATTCCATCTGCACAAATGTCTTTTCCATTTTCTTGTGCCCAGTTTTCAATTAATTTATCTGCTCTATGTCTCGTTTTACAAGCTTTACAGTCAATTAATGGGTCTGCAAATGTTGATAAATGTCCTGTTGCTACCCAAGTTTCCGGGTTCATTATTATTGCAGAATCAATTCCTACTGCATCTTTTCTCTCATGAATGAATTTTTTTGTCCATGCTTTTTTTATGTTGTTTTTTACCTCTGCGCCTAGTGGTCCATAGTCCCAACTATTTGCTAGTCCTCCATAAATTTCTGAACCAGGATATATAAATCCTCTGTTCTTGCATAATGAAACTATTGTGTCCATTGATTTTACCATAAAAATTCCTCCTTTTTGCTAGTAACAAAAAAACTTTCATTCCTAGCATTATATTAATTGCTAGGGACGAAAGTTTATATTTCCGCGTTTCCACCCTAATTGATATATAAATATATCCACCTTAATTTTAAATTAATGCTCAAAAGCTCCACCATATATCTAAAATTGTAAGTATTTCACCACCACTTACTCTCTGTTAATTTTGTTGATATATTTCTTCTTTCTCATCGCATATTTAAAATATCATATTTTTATTAGTTTGTCAATTATAAAAAATTAAGATTTCTCAAATATTTTTTCTTCATTGCTTTCTTCTATAGCTTTATTTATATATTTTCTTAATAATTTTACGCCTTTTTCTTGCGGATTTTTCCCAATAAATAGTCCTTCTTTTTCAAGTTTATCAAAAGTTTCTAAATCAATAGGCTTGAATTTTCTTTCTGTATTGGAATAGATGTATGCTTTAACTTTATCTTTGTAAAAAGAATAAATACACATTGAATATTCTTTTTCATCTTCGCCATTTTCTCCTTGTACTACTCTATAGCAATTACAGTAATGTATTTTTACTTTATCTAATTTTGGAGCAACTTCATGCACAACTCTTGTATAAAATTTATATAATTCTATATAACCAATATCTTTAGGATATTTATTAATGTTTTCATCAGTAATAATTTGCTCTAATATTTGTGGAGGTTCCATATCTTTTACTTTTTTTGCTAGCTGACTTATTTTAGTATCCATATACTCATCTTCACTATGTACATAGCCACATGCTTTATGTAATTGTAACAATTCTTCATCACTTATTGTCTCTTGTGTAATATCTCCGTTTTCATATTTTTGTCCAAAATGTTTCATCTTACTTTTTGTATTAATTCTGTATAAATCTCTTTGTAAATCTACCACCATTTGTTCCCCATTTTGCAATGTTATTAAATCAGAACAATGTAAATCATTTTCATCTGGTTGTATAACTTTACAATTTATTCCAAAATCATTTGAAATCTTACTATATAAACTAGCAATTGTAATACATACTAATTTTCTTTTCTTTATTAGTGAATCTATATTGTTTCTTTCTCTTTTAGCTAATTTTTCGATTTTTTCTTTTTGTTTTTTATTTCCTAAAAACCACTTTTCATCAAATGCCTTTGATTCTCCAATTTTTAAATATATATACATAGCAATTTTCTTTTCAATTTCAGTAGGCGTTCCCGTAAATTTTGGCATCGTAGAATTTAATTGGGCTACAAATTCTTTTTCTGTTTTTGTCATTTTTAATAAACATCCTTTCGCCATAAGCTATTTTTGTAATTATAGCACTAAATTGAATTTATTTCTACTTTTTTTAATAAATTTTTATTTCCTTTTTTACAGGTTGATGGTTTTGAATATAGTTTTTTATATAGTTGTACAAAAATTTGTTTGCTTTTTGTGAAAAAATTTTTTTCCTGCTAACAGTAATCTATACTGCTAGCAGGACTTTTTACTGTTTTCCTACATTTTTTAGAATTCTTATAAATTTGCTCATAACGTACTAAAGTTCGTTATTTTCTCTTTTTTAATTTTGATACTTAAAACTTCTTCTCTACCTTTTTTTGTTTTTCGCCTTAAGCATTCAGCCCTACGATATATAAAATGGGGCGAAAACCATGCTCACTGTCCTCCATATTCACGTGATGTTCGCGGCAGCACGCAACCCTAGCCCAAAGATTGGCATATTCTCCTCGACAGACATATGGCTCGCTGGTGAAACTAGAGTATTCTGTTGTCCATTCATATTCATTTTTTGCCATATCATTTATTTTACATCTCTCATCTCCTTTTTCTCCTGTATTTTTGTGTCCACCTGACCTATCCATTTCATAAGCATAATCATTTCCATCTTTATCGCATTTCATTATATACAATAGCGCTGTATCCCATGCATAACTATTTATTAAATCACTTGTATATATTGTTGTTTCTCCTTTTTTTACATCGTTATATAAATTTCTTGATTCCTCTTTTGCTTCATCTCTTCCTAACTGCCACATAACTGATACTCCTGCTTTGCATACTGCTGTATCTCCATTTTTTCCCATTTCATATCTTCCTATATAATATCCTTTGGCTTCTTTTGTTTTACTTTTGAATTCTTCTATATTCCTTGCTACTGAATTGTCTGATGTTTCTGTAAAATAATCTTCTATAACATCTTCTCCTTCTTTAGGTGCGTCACCAATGAAATCATAGTCACCCCACCAATCATATCTTCCTAATTGAATTACTCCCATCGAATTGTCATGAAATTTTATTTTTTGCTCTACTGGCACCCATACAAATTGGTTTCCCTGTTTTGTTGAATCTTCACTTGCATCTTCTATTACTATTCCTCCTTCTAATGTATCGGCTGAATCTTCTGCTTGAATGAATCCTGCTGGTATTACTATTTGTTGCTCCTCTTCTCCTGTTCCCTTTTTTACTATTGTATTTTTATCTGATGGTAATGTTGCTTTATTATTTAGGTCTGAAAATGAATCAACTTGCACTGTTCTTGTTGTAGATGTTTCTCCTCCAGTTCCTCCTCCTGAGCCTCCTGTTGACTCTACGTAATCACTCCATGTTATTCCTCCGTTTTCGTCTATTGTTCCTGTTACTGTGTATGATTTTGTTTTTAATGTTATTGTATTATCTGATACTCCTGATGAATCTAGCAATTGACTATTTCTTTTTTTTGCGTTTTCTACTGCATCATCTGCTGCTTCTGCCACTACTTTTTGTGTACTCGCTCCTTTTGTTACATTTCCTTTTACATATTCATCATTATAGTAATTTAATAATGCCTCTTGCACCTCCATTGCTATTTCATCTTTTGCTCCTGCTATTGCATCTTTTTGTGCTGCCTCTGTTGCTTTTTGTGGTGCACTATTATTTCCAGACAACATCGCAATTGTTACTCCTGCAAGGATTAGCAAGACTATTATTGTGATGACAAGTGCTATTAATGTTATTCCGTTTGTTGCTTCTTTTAATTTTGTTTTTTACTTTGTTTGACATTTTTTAATTCCTCCCTCTTAATTTTTAATTTTTTATTTAAAATTTAAAGTAATATATTTATGTATTTATAAGATTATATTTTTTTCTATACTATAATAAATATAACTTTAAAATATTAATAACTATTATTTTAAAAACACAAAAAGATAGCCTCACTCAAGCATACCTATAATATGTTTGAATAATGCTATCTTTATAATTGTTTATTTTATTTAAAAAAATGCTCTCTAAATTTACTACACTTTTTTTAGTGCAGTTTAACCCTTTTTTATTTATTTTTGTAAATATACCTGTGTGTGTGTGTGTGTGTGTGTGTGTGTACTCTTGCAAGGGTTTGAGCCATTTGTTTCATTGTTCTTCTCCTTTTCTTTTGTTTATTACCTCTCCATTATATTTTAAAATTAAATTTTTATCAATACTTATAAGTAAAATTTTTTAATTTGAAAAAAGAATTTAAATTTTCATTTAAATTCTTTAAAATATTATAATCCATATTTTTCTTTAAATTTAGTTGCTCTTCCTCCAGCTGTATCTCTTCTCATATTACCTGTAAAAAATGGATGACATTTTGAACATACGTCTACTTTTATATCTTTTTTTGTTGATCCAACTTCCAAAACATTACCACATGCGCATGTTATTGTTGTTGTACCATATTCTGGATGTATTCCTTCTTTCATTTAAGTTCACCTCTTTCTAATTGTTAATAACTTGACTATTTTTTATAATAACATATTTTTTTCGATTTTTCAAGTGTTATTTTAATTTTTTTATTTTTCGTTATTTTGCTCTTCATTGTTTTGGTCATAAACATATTGTGCTGATGAAATCATTTCTTCATCTAATGATGTTTTATTTATTAACTTTACCATAACATTAACTATACAAGCTAGTATAACGATTATTAATCCTATTTTTTTCCAATATTTTGCAAGCATAATAACTATCTCCTTTTTTCAATCTACATCTATTATACTTTGATTTTCGCCAAATGTCAAATCAATCTATAATATTATTTATTAAAGTATGTGTCAAGTAATCATTGGCATTTTTTTTCGATAAAATATTATTATTTGCACAAAGCCTGTTTTTACTTGTGCT
>CANRHX010000012.1 GCA_947630545.1 uncultured Clostridia bacterium | reverse complement strand
ATGCATGGCGTCTGGGCAAACCTGGCACCAATGGCACAAAATGTGTCAACCAAACCCGGAACCAATGACACAAAACCTGGAACCGATGACACACTATTGTTTTAAATAACTTTCTATAAATCCATCTATTTCTCCATCCATAACCGCTTGCACATTTCCGACTTCATAGTTTGTTCTATGGTCTTTTACCATTGTATATGGGCAAAAAACGTATGACCTTATTTGACTTCCCCAAGCAATATCCATTTGTACACCTTTTAAGTCTTCTATTTTATCTTTTTGTTCTTTTTCTTTTAAATCCAATAATTTTGATTTTAGCATTTTCATTGCAGTTTCTCTATTTTGAATTTGTGAACGTTCAGATTGGCATGCTACTACTATATTGGTTGGAATATGTGTTATTCTTACTGCTGATGATGTTTTGTTTATATGTTGCCCTCCTGCACCTGATGCTCTATACGTGTCTACACGTAAGTCATCTGAATTTATCTTAATGTCTATATCATCTGTTATTTCTGGCAATACTTCTACAGATGCAAATGATGTATGTCTTCTTCCACCACTATCAAATGGAGATATTCTTACTAATCTATGTACTCCCATTTCACTTTTTAAATATCCATATGCATTTGGACCAATTACTTCAAATGTTACACTTTTAAGTCCTGCTTCTTCACCTTCTAAATAATCTATTTCTTTAACTTCATATGAGTTTTTTTCTGCCCATCTTGTATACATTCTGTATAGCATCTCTGCCCAATCTTGAGATTCTGTTCCCCCTGCTCCAGGATGTATTGTTAGTATTGCATTGTTTTTATCGAATTTTCCAGATAACATTTTTTGCAATTCTAACTTTTCTATATCTTTAACTATTTTTTTTGTGTTTTTTAATATTTCTTTTTTTATTTCTTCATCAAATTCTTGCATTACTAATTCAGATAATTCTTCTATATTATCTAGTTCATTTTTTAATTCAGTATATGATGTACAAGTTTTTTTATTGATTTTTATTTTATTTAATATTTCATCTTTGTTTGAATTTGTTGTCCAAAAACCTTCTTGCATAGTTTGATTTTCTAAGTCTTGTAGTTCTTGTTGCAGTCTTTTAATGTCAAAGTGAATCACCTAATTCTTGTAATTTTACTTTTGCTGATTTTATTGTTTTCATATTTTCTTCTAGTTCTATCATATACTTCTCACTCCCTTTTCTTTTTTATATAATACACTATTTAATTGTAAATTTCAAGCTTTAAATCTCTTGACAATATTAATATATTACTCTATAATAAGTATTAGTCTAGTTGAAGGGAGGCTCCCTAATGGCAGCAAAAAGATCCTGGCGGACAACAGTTCGCAAACAGGATAAGGGAACTAAAGTCCGTGATATGTTGCGCAGAAATATTTCTGTAGCACAATCTAAGGCTCAATTCCAACATAGAATCCGCACATAAGCGGATCTAATGAAAAAAATCCACACTTTTCCGTTGTTCGGCATTGTGTGGATATTTTTTATATGAGTTTTGCTTTTTTTATTCTTTCAATTGCTTCTACAGAGTTTTCTTTGGTACCAAATGCAGTTAATCTAAAGAATCCTTCTCCACAAGTACCAAATCCACTACCTGGGGTTCCAACTACATTTGCTTCTTCTAATAATTTATCAAAAAATTCCCAAGATGTCATATTATTCGGAGTTTTTAGCCAAACGTATGGTGAATTTACTCCGCCATATACTGTAAAGCCTGCCTCTTTTAATCCTTCTTTTATAATTTTTGCATTATCTAAATAATACTGTATATTCTCTTTTATTTGTTTTTTACCTTGTTCTGTATAAGTAGCTTCTGCAGCTCTTTGTATTATATAAGATACTCCATTAAATTTTGTGGTTGTTCTTCTATTCCATAATTTGTTTAATTGAACTTTTTCTCCTTGCTTTGTATATCCAAATACTGTTTTAGGAACTACTGTATATGCACATCTAACTCCTGTAAATCCTGCTGTTTTTGAAAAGCTTTTAAATTCTATAGCAACTTCTTTTGCTCCTTCGATTTCATATATGCTATGTGGTATGGTATTTTCTGTTATAAATGCTTCGTATGCAGCATCATAAAGAATAATTGCTTTATTTTCTTTTGCATAATCAACAAATTTCTTTAAATCTTGCTTTGAAATTCCTGTTCCTGTAGGATTATTCGGAAAACATAGATATATAACATCTACTTTTTCTTTTGGTAATTCAGGTACAAAATTGTTTTTTTCTAAAACTGGTAAATATACAATTTTTTCTTTTCTTCCTGCCATTATGTTTGTATCTACATATACTGGATATACTGGGTCTGTTATTGCTATTTTATTTTCGATTCCCATTATATCAACTATGTTTCCTGTATCACATTTTGCCCCATCTGATACAAATATTTCATCTGCATCAATGTTTAAGTTTTTATAATCGTTTTCTACTATTGCGTTTCTTATAAAATCATATCCTTGCTCTGGTCCATAACCTCTAAATCCTTCTGGCGTACCTATTTCATCAACTGCCTTGTGCATAGCCTCTAATACTGCTGGTACAATTGGTTTTGTTACATCTCCAATTCCTAATTTTATTACTTTTTTTTCTGGATTATTTTTTTGAAACTCTGCTACCTTTTTGGCTATTGTTGAAAATAGATAACTATCTTCTAATTTTAGAAAATTCTCATTAATATTCATTTTTATCACTCCTTGCTAATAATTATATTTAATTTTTCAATATATAATTATTTTTATATAAATTGATTTTATATCATTATGTTTTTTTTGTAAATACAATGACTATAAAATATAGCATAATTTGTGTTTTTTACTAAAATATGTTATAATTAATTGATGCACTATTTGTGTAAAAATTTTATAAAAGGAGAAGGATTATAATGAAAAAACGGCAATTTAATGGAGTAGTCTCCAAACTCAAAGAAGTAGTAGGACTTGTCCTCAAAAACATTCGTGATTGGACTATACGTTACAGCGTATTTGTTGAGTCTAAGGTCAGGGAATACCCTATAATCATTGTGGTGATACTGGGATTGGATTTAGTTTTGGTTCCTCTTGCTATATGCTTGGAGCCCACTAATGAAATTTCGCCCATTGTCTCTTCTGAGGCAAAAGTATCCTCTGAATCATTTTTAGATGATGTGTCGACAAGTTCAAGAGAATCTGATGCAGTTAGCTATCTTGATTCTATGAGTTCTATGAATGCTCTTGATTCAGCAGTCGATCAAGTCGATTCGCTTGACTCTAACAATGACTCAGTTAATGAAGTCGAGCCAGTTGATTCGCTTGATTCGCTTGACTCTAGCAATGACTCAGTTAATGAAGTCGAGCCAGTTGATTCGCTTGATTCACTTGACTCTAACAATGACTCGATTAATGAAGTCGAACCAGTTGATTCGCTTGACGAATCTGCTCTGCCTGAAATTGTGATACCAGATGGAGCAATTGTAAAAGCTTCAGCTGAAGTTGAGGAAGATCCAGAATTAAAATTTGAACAAAATTCGGGTTCAACGATAGCATACACCGACTCTGAATTTTTGTATTTATGCAAAATTGTTGAGCACGAAGTGGGCTGCTACTATTGGCAGTGGCCCGGACAGGATCTTGACTACATCCAACAACTCATGGCTGCAACTGTAGTCAATCGAGTTAAAGCGAGTTCGGACCTCTTTCCTGATACGATTTCAGAAGTTCTATTCGCTAAAGAACAATTTTGCTCCCAATGGGAGCTGGATTCGTATACGTTGGAGGGTGACGGCAGTAATGAAAGCTGTAATACCTTCATCAATGTCGAAAAAGTATTGAATGGAACATCTGATGTTCCTAGCAATATTTGTTATGAAGCAAGTTCTTTAGGTAGTTGTAATGCATATCCATATGCATATTATACCACCAGTTGGGGATCTACCATAATATTTGGTTGCCAGACAAACTATTATTGAGTATTTCCTTTAAAGCCTGTTGGATAATCCCAATAGGCTTATTTCTTTTAAATATTAAAATTATCTGCTTTGTTCTGGCATATTAAAATATCGCCTCTCTCAAATTGTACTCATTCTGCAATTTGATCCTCTTGATTAGGCAAATATCTTTGTTTTCACACTTTCCTTTCAATAAAAATATAGCTAATATATTTTTATTATACTAGCTATATTTTATATATTCAATATTTATTTTTGGAAAAGATTCATTATTAAGGTGTGGAACAAATTGGAAATCCACCAGTCCTAAACCATCTCTTTGAAATCCTTAAATGTCTTAATCAAACAAATCTTGGCAAGAATTACAAACAGTAGGACATAAAACGCAACTTCTTGCACTTGCTCCAATCCAAACTTTTGTCTCTAATTAATGTAATAAAGTTATTATACATTATTTGAAAAATATGGTCAATACTTTAGTCCTGTATTTTCCAATACCCACTTTTATTATTTCCTATGTTATTTACTTTTGCTCCTTCAAAAAAGTATTCATAAACTTTACCTCTTCATTTTTATCACTGTGTTTTTTTTTCTTCTAAAACTTTTTGATCTATATATGTATAGTTCATTGAATTATTTTTACTAATTATTGTTTTTCCTAATTTTTTCTCTAAATCATCTCTTGCTGTTTTTGCTACTTCTCCTCCAGCTTTTGCAACTTTCTTATTTGCTTTTAAGCCAAGTGGTCTATGTTCTTTAGCTAATTCTCTAGTAGCTATTTCGCCTAAATCAGTTAATGCTACTTCGATATCAGACATATTATCTCTTAAAGATTCTTTTCTAATTCCTTTATATTTTTTGTATTCTGATGCTTTCATACCCCATTTGAGCTAGCCACATTTTAAATGGTTCTGCTTTACTACTTGGTATTGATTCAATAAGACGTAATATTCCTTGTGTATCTAAAACATCTGCATTTCTCATTTTTCCGTCTTTCGATCTGAATTTGAAAGTGTCACAATTTGTGACGGTTTCATTTCCTTCTTTAATCATTCTATATTTTAAAGTTCTCCAATAATGTGATGGATCTGAACTATCTGTTAACGCTTTTATTACATCAGTAATATTAAAATAATATTCTTCTTTATTTGCATTCCATATACTTCGTATCTCATATCCTTCAAAAAGGTTTGATATAATTTTTAATTTGTTATTTTCCATTAAATGTACCTCCTTGTATAATTGTCTTAATCTTTATACAAATTTTTTCTTGATTTCATCTGAAGTATATATTCTTCGGTGTGTAGTTTCTTCTTTATTGTCAAAAGTCGTTGTAATTATTATAAAATCACTCATAAAATTAGCCTACTATAAATTATCTTTTATTTCTGGAAATAAATCATAAAGATTATATCCTAATAAATTATCAAAATATTCTTTTAACTTATATGTTTCTTTAATATGATATTGCGTATTTGAATATGCACCTCTCCTAATCATAATATCAATTAGTCTTTTATCTATAGTAAATATTTTTCTTCCCTGTGGACACATTAAGTCACATAAATTTATTATTTTTTCTTCTATTGTATATTTATGATTCTTCACAAATTCTGTTAAAAAAGGATTATCACTTGGATTTGGAACTCCCCCAGCAGTACAAATAATATCATTATTTAAGTATGAATGAGTTAAACATATATTACAATATTCTTCATCATATCCTTTATCTTTTAGATAGTTATAACCTCTCATAACGTGTCCGTGAGATTCACCATTATATTTGCCTATATCGTGTAAATATCCAAGAGTTATAGTTTTATCTATATCTACATTATATTTTTTCTCATTCAATGCTTTTGCAATTATACCTGCATTATTACCAACAGATATACAATGATCTATCCATTTATCATTAGTCGCTTTTTTTCTTTCTTGTTCTAATAATTCTCTTGCTTCTTTACTTGTTAATTTCATTTTCATATACTTCCTCAATTATAATTTTAAAAAAGAATCAACTGTTTCTTTTATTTTATCTAATTCATATCCAAAAGCATTACAAGTTTGCCATCCTCTTAATTTTGCAACTTCTATATTTTCTTTTACATCATCTATAAATAATATGTTTTTAGGTTTTATCTTTGTTGTTTTCTCAACAATTTCATACGCCTTTTCTTCTGGTTTTCTATGCCCTATTTTAAAAGATAAAAATACAAAGTCAAATTTTTCTAAATTTACTTGTTCATTAATTCTTTTTTCATCTATCATCATAAGATTAGAAAAAATACCAATTTTACATTTTCCTTTTAGACTATGAGCATAATTTACTACATCTTTATAGTAATATACTTTTTTAAAGTCATTATAATATGAGTTAATAAACTCGTTTAAGTTACAATCTAAGCCTAATTTTATTTTTACTCCTTCAAACCATTCTTCAATCAACATAGGATTAGAATATATTGACATATTATATTTCAAATTATCACATTTTGAATAAATGTCTATTATTTCTTGTTCTTCTAATTTACAACTATATTTTTTCATTAAATCAACTACTGCTGTTCTTATATTATATTCTCCAACTCTATGACTTTCAATTACTCCACCCCAATCAAAAATTACAATCTTCTCCATTGTTACTCTCCTAACTTTTTAAATAAATCATTATTTTGTTTTTTTCACGATTAAATTTTATCATTTATAATCGTGAAAGTAAATATTTTTTTAATATATAATACTGCCACTAAAACATTCACAACATTGCTATTTCCAGCTTACCCGATTAGTAAACGAAATTTTAGACTAACTGCAAATGCCCACCTATCATTTTCTTCATTTAAACCATACCACCAATAATTTTGAATATCTTTTGATACCGGATAATTTTCTGTGTCGACTTTTCCATCTCCTCCTCCAGCTGGTCCAGTTTCTTCTATTAAATTTGGGCATACTTCTCTTTCTAATAACTTTTTTATAAAGTCTTCAAAATTAAAATGTTTATTTTGTTCAGATAATTTTGATAAATGGAAATCTAATAATTCTCTAGGACATTCAATTTTATCTATTTCTTTTGAATCTGAAAACTGATTTGGATGTAGTTTCTTTAATAAATCTCTTGGATCCATATTTTCTTCTCCTTTATATATCATAATTATTTTTTATCTTTCTTCTCAATTTTATTGCTGATTTGTTTCAAAGCCTTTAAATATTCTCTTTCCACAGGGCTAATGGTTTTTACTTGATATTTCCTATATTCTGCCTTTGCTTTTTCTATTGCTTTATCATGACTTATAGTACCAGCTCCAATTAATAATTTTTCACCTGTAGAAGAAAGTATCATATCTAATTGTTTAATATAATCTTCCATATACATTGGATTATGCCTTATTGCTTGTATTTCCGCAAAATCAAAGTATCCTGATACTAAATTATTTAAAACTTTTAATTCTTCTTCACTTTATCATATCTAAATTATAAAAAGGGATTTCTCTTGAAACAGTTCTATTTCCTTCTTTCTGAACTTGTCGGAAATTCTGACAAGTTGAATTTTTATCAAGTTCCTCTTCTAAATAAATATTGTTTATATGTTCTATTACATTTGTTCTTGAAGTACCAAATAGTTCAGCCATCTGTTGTTGAGATAACCATACTGTTTCATTTTGAATTTTGACATCTATTTTTGTTAGTCCATCGTCTGTTTGATATATTATAATATCTCCATTTGCATTATCCATAATAAATCTCTCCTTTTTTATATTGCGAACATTTGTATTGTATCATATATATAAATTAAATTCAATCTTTTTTTGCAAAGTCTCCAAAATTTATAATTCGATTTATAACATCAGATTCAATAATATTATCTAAAATTATACTTACTTCTTTTCTTGTTTCTTCTGTACTTGATATATAATAATATCCGTTCCCGAATATGTCCCATCTTTCTTTATAAATTATATTTCTTATATTTACTACCTTACTTTCTTTTTAATGCATTTTGTTTATCTTTATAGTTATATAATGCTTTATACAAAGTATCACAAATATAGACTTCTCTATAACTGCCTTCTGTTTTTGTTGTACCTAAATTCTAGCCATTTTTCAACCTCTTATAAAATATTTTTAATTTTTTATACCATCTTTAGTTATAACATAAAAAAAGAAGTGTCATCCATTTTCTTTTGGATGCACTCCTTGTTTTTCAATTATTTTCAGCTATATTTTTATAGTTTAGGTGACAAATTGATTTTTGACACCTATTTTTTAAATTGTTGAAATTCTTGTAATAAGCTATTTAAGCATTCTTTCCGCAACAATTCTTATACTTTTTGCCCGAACCACATGGACATGGATCATTTCTACCAATTTTTGGTTCTTCATTTCTTACTGTTCTATCAACATCTGGATTTGCTATTTTTTGTCCATTATCAACACTAAATAATGCTTCTTGAGCTTGTTTAGTTATTCTAGCTGTTTCGTGTCTTTTTAACTCTCCCTGTTTTCTAATGTTCATCAATATTTTTGTAACATCCACTTTAATATCTGCATTCATTTCGTCAAACATATCCCCACCTTCGGTTCTATATTTAACTACTGGATCTTGTTGACCGTAAGCACGAAGTCCTATACCATTTTTAAGTTCATCCATGTTGTCGATGTGATCCATCCATTTTTCATCTACAACTTTAAGAAGAACAACTCTTTCTAATTCTCTTAAATCATCGCTACCAATTTCTTCTTCTTTTTCTTCATATTTAGCTAATGCTTTATTTTGTAATTCTTCTGATATTTTTTCTGGTTCTTCTGCATTTGCTTTTATGAAATCTAGCATATCTATTCCGAAAATGTTTTTAATTTCTGTATCTAAAGATTCTACACTAACTGTATTTTCTTCACCTTCTATAAATGTATTTACAGTTTCATCTGCAACTTCTGTGAACATATTTTTTATGCTATCACTTACATTTTCTCCATCTAGAACTTGTCTTCTTTGTCTGTAAATAATCTCTCTTTGGACATTCATAACATCGTCATATTTTAATACATTTTTACGAATTGCGAAGTTTCTTCCTTCAACTTTCTTTTGAGCATTTTCTACTGCTTTTGTCAAAATTCTTGCTTCTATTGGCATATCTTCATCTGCGCCTAATGTATTATATACTTTTGTTATTGTATCTCCAGCAAATATTTTCATTAAGTCATCATCTAGACCAATATAGAATTTAGATTCTCCTATGTCTCCTTGACGTCCAGAACGTCCACGTAATTGGTTGTCAATTCTTCTTGATTCATGTCTTTCTGTTCCTATTATTTTTAGACCACCAGCTGCAATAACTTTTTCTTTTTCTTCTTTTATTTGTTCATCGTATTTTTCAACTAATTTTTTGAATTGCTCTCTTGCTCTTAATATATCTTGGTCATCTGTTTCATAGTATGTGTCTGCTTCTTCTATTAATGGAGCTGGCACTCTGTTTTTAGCCATTTCTTCTTTTGCTAAGAATTCACTGTTTCCTCCAAGCATAATATCTGTACCACGTCCTGCCATGTTTGTTGCAATTGTTACAGCTCCAAATTTTCCTGCTTGGGCAACTATTGCAGCTTCTTGTTCATGGTATTTAGCATTTAATACTTCATGCTTGATTCCTTCTTTTTTTAGCAATTTGCTTAATTTTTCTGATTTTTCTATTGATACTGTACCAATTAGAACTGGTTGACCTTTTTCATGGCTTTCTTTTATGCTTTTTACTATTGCTCTAAATTTTGCATCTTCATTTTTGTATATAACATCATTTTCATCATTTCTTATCATTGGCTTGTTTGTAGGGATTGCTACAACATCTAAATTATATATTTCTTGGAATTCTTCTTCTTCTGTCATAGCAGTACCTGTCATACCAGCTAATTTATCATACATTCTGAAGTAATTTTGGAATGTAATTGTTGCAAGTGTTTTTGATTCATCAGCAATTTTAACTTTTTCTTTTGCTTCTATTGCTTGATGTAATCCGTTATTGTATCTTCTTCCATACATGATACGTCCTGTAAATTCGTCAACAATTAAAACTTCTCCATCTTTTACAATGTAATCTATATCTTTTTTCATTATTCCATAAGCACGTAATGCTTGATTTACATGATGTACTAATGTTGAGTTTTCTAAATCATTGAAGTTTTCTAGTTTAAATTCTTCTTCTGCTTTCTTAATACCTTTTTGTGTAAGTGAAGCTGATTTTGCCTTTAAGTCTACAATATAATCATATTTTTCATTATCTTCTGCTTGATCATAATCTTTTACATCTTCTTCAACTATAACTTTTGGTTGAAGTTTTCTTACAAAGCTATCTGCTTTTTTGTATAAGTCAGAACTTTCATTTGCTCTACCAGAAATAATAAGAGGTGTTCTTGCTTCGTCTATCAAAATACTATCAATTTCGTCTACTATTGCATAGTGTAATCCTCTTTGAACTAATTGATCTTTGTATATTACCATGTTATCTCTTAAGTAATCAAATCCAAATTCATTGTTTGTTCCATATGTTATATCTGCTCCATATGCTTTTTGTTTTTGATATGGTTCCATTCCAGCTATAACTAGTCCAACTGAAAGTCCTAAAAATTTATATATTTTACCCATCCATTCACTATCTCTTTTGGCTAGGTAATCGTTTACTGTAATTACATGTACACCTTTTCCTTCTAGTGCATTTAAATATACTGGAAGTGTTGCAACTAATGTTTTTCCTTCTCCCGTTTTCATTTCGGCAATTCTACCTTGATGTAGAATAATACCACCTATTAATTGAACGTCAAAATGTCTCATTCCTAAAGTTCTTTTTGAAGCTTCTCTTACTACTGCAAATGCTTCAGGCAAAATATCGTCTAAAGTTTTACCTTCTGCTAATTGACCTTTAAAGTAATCTGTTTTTGCTCTTAATTCATGATCTGATAATTTTGATATTTCTTCTTCCAATTCATTAATTTGCTTAACTATTGGCATTACTCTTTTTACTTCTTTCTCACTATATGATTTAAATAAACCCATTTTTGTCTCTTCCTCTCTATATGTTATTTTTTTACTTGTTTACTATATCATTAAAATGTTTTTTTAGCAATAGTTTTTATTCAATTTATGCTAAAAAGTCATAATTAAAAATTAAATGAATAAAATCAAATAACAAATCTTTTGAAAAGAGGAATGATATGTTTATTTGTAATTTTAAAGTAAATGGTAGTAAGTTGTTTAAAGTCTTTTTTTCATGTATAACTTTACTATTGATTTTCATATTAGTTTTTGTAACTTTTAAGGTTTTCTATGGTGCTAAAAATAATACTCAAGCTTGTATTCCTCAAAGTGATGTTTCTGAAATTTCTGTCAATAATTATACAAATGTTTTAAAAACTGTTCATGATGATATTGATACCTACGTTGGTAAAAAAATTAATTTTACTGGATATGTATATAGAATTTTAGATTTTAAAGATAATCAATTTGTATTAGCAAGAAATATGATTATTTCTTCTGACTTTAAATATGTAGTTGTAGGCTTTCTTTGTGAAAGTGATAAAATAAGTGAGTTTGAAGATGGTACATGGGTTAATGTTACTGGAGAAATTACTAAAGGTGACTATCATGGCGATATGCCTATTATTCTAGTAACTGAACTTAATAAATGTGATAAACCAACAGATGAATATGTTTATCCTCCTGATGATGATTATATTCCAACTAGTTCTTGGTTATAAGCAAAAAAATTCCCCGGCTTTGCCGAGGTATTTTTTTTATTTATAAATCTGTATCTATATCTTTTAGGATAACATCGTGAGCTTTTCCTTCAGAAATACTTACATCAGAAACAATAGTTAGTCTTGCTTTTTCATGAAGTTCTGGGATAGTAATACTTCCACAGTTACACATTGTAGATTTTATTTTAGCACAAGTAATTGCTAAATTATCTTTTAGTCTTCCAGCATATGGTATATAAGAGTCAACACCTTCTTCAAAAGAAAGTTTTTGGTCTCCTCCCATATCATATCTTTGCCAGTTTCTTGCTCTATTTGATCCTTCTCCCCAATATTCTTTTACATAGTTATTTCCTCTTTTTACTACTCTTGTTGGGCTTTCATCAAATCTTGCAAAATATCTTCCCATCATTACAAAATCTGCTCCTAATGCTAATGCAATTGTAATGTGATGGTCATGCACAATTCCACCATCTGAACATACTGGAATATATATACCTGTTTCTTCAAAATATTCATCACGAGCTGCAACTACATCTATTAATGCTGAAGCTTGTCCTCTACCTATTCCTTTAGTTTCACGTGTTATACAAATAGATCCTCCACCTACTCCAACTTTAATGAAGTCTGCACCTGCTTCTGCTAAATATCTAAATCCTTCTTTATCAACAACATTTCCTGCACCTATTTTTACTGTATCTCCGTATTTTTCACGTACAAATTCAATAGTACGTTTTTGCCAAATAGAGTATCCATCTGATGAATCCATACAAATTAAATCAACTCCTGCTTCAACTAATGCAGGGATTCTTTCTTCATAATCTCTTGTATTTATTCCAGCACCAACTATATATCTTTTATTTTCATCTAATAGTGATTCTGGATTATTCTTTCTGTCTTCATAATCTTTTCTAAATACTAAATATTTTAATCTTTCTTCATTGTCTAATATTGGTAAACAAGCTATCTTGTGTTCCCAAATTAAATCGTTTGCTTCTGCCAAACTAATTCCTTTTTTTGTCCAAATTACCTTTTCTTTTGGGGTCATATAGTTGTCAATTGGATCATCTAAGTTTGCTCTAGTTATTCTATAATCTTTATCTGTTACTAATCCAATGAATTTTCCATGAGCTGTTCCGTCATCTGTAATCATTACTGTTGAATGTCCTGTTTTTTTAACTAATTCGATTACTTCCTTTAGTGGTGTTCCAAATTTTACGTTTGAATCACTAACTACAAAACCTGCTTTATGTTTTTTTACATATCTTACCATTTGAGCTTGTGATTCTATTGTTTGTGCACCATATATAAATGCAACTCCTCCTTCACGGGCAAGTGCTATTCCCATTTCTTGTCCAGATACTGATTGCATTATTGCAGATACCATTGGAATATTGGCACTATATTTTGGTTCTTCTCCTTTTTTATATTTTACTAATGGTGTTTTTAATGATACATTTGAAGGGATACATCTTTCGTCTGTTAGGTTTGGTAATAATAAGAATTCATTAAATGTTCTTGAAATATCTCCTACTATTTTACTCACTCTATTTTCCTCCTTTTTTTATTTTATCCTATATTATACTAAATTTTTTTACAAATTACAAGAGTTTATTGTAATTTTTTTCCTATCTCTTCTTTACTAAATTTTATTGTAGTTGGTCTTCCATGTGGACATGTATATGGATTTTTTAAAATTAATAGATTTTGTATTAAATTATCAACTTCTGCCTTTGTTAAATCCATATTTGCTTTTACTGCTGCTTTGCATGCCACAGTTGCTATAAATCTTTCTTCTATATCTTTAGATGAACTCCTTTCATTTGTAAGCATTTCATCTAATGTATCAAGAAATATATTTTTGCTATCTACTTTATAATCAATGTCTGGAATTCCATTTATTTTAACAGAATTTTCACCAAAAATTTCTATATCAAAACCTATATTTTTGAACATTTCTATATTGTTTTTTACAAATTCTATTTCTTTATGTGTTAAGTCATATAGTTCAGGAACTAACATCATTTGACTATTTGTTGTTAAATTATTTTTATAGTTTGCCTTTATTTTTTCATATAATAGTCTTTCGTGTGCAGCATGCTGATCTATTAAATATATCTCATCTCCAACTTCTATTATTATATATGTTCTAAATAAAATTCCTTTATATACATAATCAACTTTTCGCACTTCGTCTCTATTAATAAGTTCTTCTTGTTTTGCTGATTTATTAATTGATTCTACTTTTGGATTTATTCTTTTTATTGTATTTTGATTATTTTCGTATTTATTAAAATGGTTTGTTAGGAATTTGTATTCGTTCTCCACATAATCTTGTTTTTTTATTTCATTTTCATTATTTCCTAAAAAATCTTTGCTTAATATTGAACTTTTAATTGCATGATAGAAAATTCTATAGATTTTTCCTTCATCTTTAAATCTTACTTCCATTTTTGTTGGATGAACATTTACATCATAATTGTTTGCAGGCATTTCCAAATTTAAAATGAAAAAGCCATATTTCCCTATTCCTGTACCTCCTTTAAATGCTTGGTCTGCACTATTTGTTAATATTTGGTTTCTTATATTTCTTTTATTTAAAAATATTATCTGATCTTTTCTATTTTCTCTTGCCATTATAGTGTTTCCTATAATTCCAGTTACTCTTACATCATCTTCTTTGTAGTCAACCTCTATTAAATTTTCACTAGTTTCTTTGCCATATAACAAATAAACTATATCTTTAATATTACCATTACCATTTGAACTGAAAACTTGCTTTCCGTCATTTATTAATTTAAATGATATATTTAAATTGGCAAGTGCTGTTTTTTGCACAAAATCTTTAATGAACTTAAATTCTGTTGCATCTTGTTTTAAGAATTTGTATCTTACTGGTGTATTGAAAAATAAGTTTTCTACTATCATAGTTGTTCCAACTTTACACCCTATTTCTTCTGCATTTATTATATTCCCTGATTCAGCAACAATTTTTAGTCCGAGGTCTTGTTCAATGGTTCTTGAAATAATTGTTAGCTTAGAAATTGCAACTATACTTGCTAAAGCCTCTCCTCTAAACCCCATTGTATAAGTATTTTCTAAATCTTCTATATTTTTTATTTTGCTTGTTGCATGGCGTTCAATTGCATTTGGAATATCTTCTTTACTTATTCCTTTTCCGTTATCTATTACTTTTATATATGTTTTTCCACCATTTTTTATTTCAATTGTGATATTGCTAGCTCCTGAATCTATAGAATTTTCTACTAACTCTTTAACTACATTGGCTGGTCTTTCTATTACTTCTCCGGCTGCTATTTGATTTATGGTTAAGTCATCTAATAATACAATATTTCCCATAATTATTACTTCCTTCTAAAAAATAAAGCTCTTTGCATAAACAAAGAGCCCTTTATATATTATTTTATATTTTATTTATAGCCCTGCATCTACATATACTCTTTCATTTGGTAAGTACATGTCTAATTTTTCTCTTGCAGTTTGCTCTATGAATTCTAAAGAATCAATTTCTTCTTTTTTCTTGGCAAGTTGTTCTTTATATTCTTTTTCCTCTTGTAATTCCACAGCTACTTTTTCGCTATCTTTTGTATATTGATTTATTGTATTTTGCTGATTTATTAATGTTAAAACTACATATACAGCAATAGCTATTATTAATAATTTTTTATATAATTTTTTTGATTTATTCATATGTAAAATCTCTCCACTTATTTTTTGTCATATATTTATATTATTCTACAAAAATTAAATAAATCCTTCTTTTATTTTACAATTTTTGCATTTTTTTGTCGCATTGGATTGGTTAATTGTATTTTTTTAGAAATTTTTGTAAAAATTTTTCTGATATTTATTGTTATAAATGAAATTGGTTTGAATAATATTTTTCTTATTGATTTTCCTACAAATGTTAGTGGAACTAAAAGAGTTTTAAAAATATTTCCAAAGATGTTTTTAAATATTTTTATTATATTTACACTTATTTTTATTATATATGTACTAAATAAGGTCATGTATAATATAATTCCTATAATTATTCCTAAAAATATAAAAAATCTAATTTCTCCATTATTAAATACAAAAATTGAATATAGAACAATTGCTCCTGTCATAATCCAAAATAATATATCTTCAATATATGTAACAATATCTTTTGTTTTAAAACTTATTCTAAGTATTCTAAAGATGTCAAATAAAAGTCCAATTAATAAACCATTTATTACAAATATTAAAAATAGATATGCCTGATTTGTAATCATCTAAATGTTCCCTTCTTTATTTAAATATCTTACTAATTAAGCTTGTTTTTGTTCTTTCTTGATTTTTTTCACTATATGCTAAATATGAAACTTCTCCTTCTACAATAACTTCTGATGTATCTAAACTTAATTTGTTTATTTTTAGGTTTTCACCTTTTACTGTAAGTAGTCCTAACTCTGTTTCTACCATAACTACTTGATCATCGAAACTCAAAACGTCTAATACTCCAGAAATACTTAGTTTTTCTCTATTTTCTAAAATAAGATTTTGAATAACTCCTGTTTTTACTACATTTCTATCTTCTAATGTCATAAGCATTATCCTCCTTTGTTTTTTTGGTACTAAATTATATATATTCAGGGTTTGTCTAATTTAGAACTAAGATTTAAAAAAATGTGTCATTGGTTCCGGGTTTGATTGACACAAAATGTGCCATCGGTTCCGGGTTTGGTTGACACACCTTGGAACATTGCTGCCAGGTTTAGGGTAGTCAGACCTTGAGTTATATTAATTTAGAGATACGCGTAAGCGATCAAACGAGTGAAACGAGTGCGAATTGGAGCAACTTACAGACTAGTTTTTTATTCTGAAAGTTGCGACACCAAGTATCTTTAAATTAATATAACTCAAGGTCTGACTACCCTAAACCTGGCAGTAATGTTCCAAGGTGTGTCAACCAAACCCGGAACCAATGACACATTTTATTTTATATATATGTTTGGATCTACTTGCACAGAGTCCTTTAGAACTTCAAAGTGTAAATGTGGTTCATCAGAACTTTCAAATACTGCGGTATTTCCTATAGTTCCAATAGATTGTCCTTTAGTAACTTTTTCTCCTGTTTTTACAAACTCTGAAGATAAAAGATTAGCATATACTGTTTGGAAACCATCATCATGTTCGATTACTACAGTCAATCCATAACGTGGGTCATTCTTTATAGATTTTACAGTTCCAGCTTCTGCAGATTGTACTACTGTTGTTTTTTCTGCTTTAATATCAATTCCCATGTGTGTAACCCATTCTTGAAGAGTTTCTGAATAGATTAAATTTTCATTTGCAAATTCACGTACTATTTCTCCTTCTACAGGTTTTTGAAAACTTAATTCTTTTTTGTTTTCTTTTTTAGTATTATTATTATTTGTTTCTTGCTGTTTAACTGCTGTTGAATTCGTTGATGTTGATGATGTTGTTGATGTTGTTGCAGTTTGTGTATTTGTTAAATTTGTATTATTTGTTTCTGTTTCAGTTGATACAACTTGTGTATTTTCGGAAGTTGTAGTATTTTTATTATTTGTTTCTTCTTTCATTTCTTCTGTTTCCTGATTTTTTTCTTGTTCTTCTACTGACTTACCAATACTACTGCTGGCACTTTCTGAATCTGTTTCATTATTTACTATACTTGCTATTTGATCTGAACTAAGTTGACTATTTCTAACGTCATTATTTAAAGAATTTCCATACATTAATAATGCAAATACTATTAATAACAGAACTGCTACACCTGCCACGCTATAAATTAATATTTTATCATTTTCATTTTTTGTAAAATTTCTTCTCATAAAATCCTCCTTACTTTTTGTTATTATTACAAGTCTTTCCAGATTTTATATATTTATTCAGAATTTAAATTTTTTATCTGAACATTTGCATAAAAATGATAAATTATATCTTCAGCACTTTTTCCTTCTTTTGCCATACTATCTGCACCAGTCTGGCTCATTCCAACACCATGTCCATAACCTTTTACATTAAAAGTTATTTGTCCATTAGATTTAGAAAATTCAAAATTAGTAGATTTTAAACCTAAAATTGTTCTTGTCTCAACGCCAGAAAGTTCATGATTTCCAAATTTTATTGTTCTAACTCTACCACTTTCTGTATGCTCCAATATTTTTATATCATCATCATTATTAAAATTGATTTTTATATCTTTATATTTTTCCTTTAATTTATTTGTCAATTCTTCAAAAGTCAATTTTACTTCAGAACTGTATTGTTTATAACCTTCTTCTCCTGCAGTTTGCACTACTTGTAAATATGGATAATTATCCCCACCCCAAACTTCTTTTGGAGTTTCTGTAGTTCCTCCACTATTGGAATGAAAAAAAGCATTTATTGGTTCGTTGTTATAAGTTACTATTTTTCCTTTTGTTTCATTTACACATTTAACAATTTTATTCCAATTTGACTGCCTGTTTTCTTCATTCCATTTTTTTAACCTATCTTCTTTTGAAATCCAAGCTTGACAACATGAACTGCTGTCACATATATCTGCATTTTGATGTTTTTTGTGGTTTGCTTTATAAATTGTATATGTTCTTGCAACTATAGCCTGTGCTTTCAATGCTTCTTCCTCATAAGTTGCAGGCATTTCAGCTGATACAACATTACAAATATAATCTTCTAAATTTATTTCTTCAACCTTTTTTGTTGACGTATGTAATAACTTTATTGTTCCATACTTGCCGTTTAGTTTTTTCTACTGAAATTTCTTCATTATTTACCTGATTTTTTTCTTCAACTTGTAGTGCATTAGATACTACTGATTGAGTACGATTTGTAAGAATTACAGGAACAATAAATATTAATGTTATAAACAATATTAGATAGCCAAAAAATTTTTTCATGATTTCTCCTTAGCTAGATGTTAGTTTTAGTTTCATTGAACTTAGTATTTTCCTTTCAATTCTTGAAACCTGAACTTGAGTTATCCCAAGAATCTTTGCTACTTGGCTTTGAGTTTTTTCTTTATAAAACCTAAGCATTATTACTTCTTTTTCTCTTGTTTCTAAATCATTTATTAATTCTTTTACAACTAATTTATTTGTAATTAATTCTTCTTCATTCTTACCTGTTGAAATTCTGTCTATTAATCCAATTTCTTTATCATCCTTATTGCTATACATATTTTTTTCTATTGATTCAACAGGGTTAAGTGCTTCCATTGCTAATGTTAATTCTTCTTTTGGTACTTTAAGTTCTTTAGTAAGCTCTTCGATGGTAATTTCTTTTCCATACTTTATAAGATAATGTTTTTGAGCTTCACGAATTTTCGTGTTTAACTCTTTTAGGCTTCTGCTTACTTTTATTGTTCCATCATCTCTAATAAATCTTTTAATTTCACCGTATCATGTACGGAACAGAATATGTGGATAATTTGACTTCAAATGATGTATCAAATCTTTTTATTGATTTGATAAAACCAATACATCCTATTTGGTATAAATCTTCTAGTTCATAACCTCTTCCACTAAATCTTTTTACTATGCTCCATATAAGTCCGGCTATTACTATCTACAAGCTTTCCTAGTTCTTCCTTATCTCCTGCTTGGGCTTTTTTAATAGATTCTAAACTATTTTCGTACATAAATTTTACCCTTCTTATATTTTATTCTTTTGTTGTGATTTTTAATTCTTCTTCATCTAATAAGTCTTCCTTTTTTATTGTCTTTTCCATTGTAACTTTGGTTCCTACATCAACTATTGACTCTACTTCAACTTTATCCATAAAACTTTCCATTATAGTAAAGCCCATTCCAGATCTTTCTAAATTTGGCTTTGTCGTATATAAAGGTTCTTTAGCAACATCAATATTTTCAATTCCTTTGCCTGAATCTGATATTTCTAAAATTATTTTGTTATCCTTTAATTTTCCACAAATTTTAACAATACCTTGCTTATTTTCATAACCATGTATTATGCTATTAGTAACAGCTTCAGATACTGCCGTTTTAATATCTGCAAGTTCTTCTATTGTTGGGTCTAATTGTGAGACAAAGGCTGCAACGGCAATCCTTGCAAAAGCCTCATTTGATGATTTGCTTGTAAATTCTAATTTCATTTCATTTTCAAATTGTTCTTTAATCATTATCTTTCTCCTTTTTTATATATAACTAAATGTAATTTTAGTTATTAATATAGTTAGTAATTGGTATAAGTTTTAAAAGTCCACTCATTTCAAAAATTCTTTTTACACTTTGAGTTAGATTTGCTACTTCTAGTTTTCCACCTAAAATGTTTACAAACTTATATCTTCCCAATATAAGTCCTATTCCTGCACTGTCCATGAAAGTAACACTATCAAAATCAAATATAACCTTTCTAGGCATGTGTCTTTTAATTTCATAATCTGCCTCCCTTCTTATCTTCTGTGCACTAAATTCATCGATTTCATCTACTATTTTTAAAACTAAAAGCTTGTCTTTTTCGAAAAATTCACTTTCCATTTTGAATCCCATTCCTTTCTTCTTAAGTATAAAATTTTTCTTTTTATTTAAGCTATTGCTTTTTAGAGCTAAAACAAATTATAATACTATTTCCATTTTTTTCCAATAGCAAATATATAGAAGTTTTGTCGAAGTATTAGAACTTTTCGACAGTTTTACTAAAAACTTGACATACAAAAAGAGTACCAATACCGGTACTCTTTATTCTATACATATTTACATATTTTTAAGTCTGCTATTTACTGTATTTAACATTTCAGTATATTTTGCAAGTTTTTCTTTTTCTTCGTTTATTTTACTTTCTGGAGCTTTATTTACAAAACCTGGATTTGAAAGCATTTTTTCGCATCTTGCAACTTCACTTTCTAACTTTTGTTTTTCTTCTTGTAATCTTTGTTTTTCTTTATCTAAATCAACTAAGCCTTCAAAAGGAATATATAGCTCTATATTTCCTTTTATTATACTTATTGCATTATCTTTAATTCCTTCTTTGTTATTTTGTATTTTCAAATTGCTACCAAATCCCAATTTTAAAATGAAATCTTTTGCTTCTTCTATTTCATCACATAAGTCTGTTACAAATATAAGTTCAGCTTTTTTTGATGGATGAATGTTCATATTTGCTCTAACATTTCTAATCTCGCTAATTATTTCTTTTAGAGTTTCCATAATATTTTCTTCTTTTTCATAATTCATTCTTGCATCATGAAGTGGCCAATTTGAAACCATTATATCTTGATTATTCATTTTAGATAAATTACTATCTATTTTTGATGTTATGAATGGCATGAATGGATGTAATAATTTTAAAGTAGTTCCAAATACATTTACTAACATAGTACATACTACAATTTTTTCTTCTTCATTTTCGCTATAAATTCTTGGTTTTACAATTTCTATATACCAATCGCAAAATTCATTCCAAATGAATGAGTAAATTTTATCTAATGCTATTCCTAACTCATAGCTTTCCATATTTTTAGTAACTTCTTCAATTAATTTGTTTAATTTAGACATAATCCACTTATCTTCAAGTTTTAACATCTTATCATTTAATGTTTGTGTCTCTTCATTAAAATTATTCATAAAGAATTTAAACATTTTTTCTTCATCTACTAATGAATTAGTAATAAATTTTGCAGCATTCCAGATTTTATTTGCAAAATTTGAAGCTTGATCTAATTTTTCTGTCATAAATCTTATATCATTTCCCATCGTTGTACCAGAAATTACTGAAAATCTTAAACTGTCTGCACCATATTTTTCAATTACATCCATTGGATCTACACCATTACCAAGTGTTTTTGACATTTTTCTTCCTTGTGAATCACGAACCAATCCATGTATTACAACATCTTTAAATGGTGGTACATCTGTAAATTCCAACCCTTGCGTCATCATTCTTGATACCCAAAATGTTATTATATCAAAACCTGTAACTAATACACTTGTTGGATAAAATGTTTTGTAGTCATCATTGTCTGTATTTGGCCATCCAAGAGTTGAAAAAGGCCATAATGCGGAACTAAACCATGTATCTAATGTATCTTCGTCTTGATGTAGCTTTGTGCTTCCACATTTTTCACATTTTTGTGGAGCTGTTTTTGAAACATTTATATGTCCACATTCATCGCAATAATATGCAGGTATTCTATGTCCCCACCATAATTGACGAGATATACACCAATCTTGAATATTGTCTAGCCAATTGAAATATTGCTTTTCATATCTTTTTGGAACAAATCTCATCTCATTATTTCTTACACTATCTGCAGCTCTTTTTGCCATATCTTTCATATTTACAAACCATTGTGTTGAAATTTTTGGTTCTATTGTATTTTTACATCTTTCACATTTAGCTACATTATGTGTGTATTCTTCTTCTTTTACTAATGCTCCTATTTCTTTTAATTTTTTAACAATTTCCTTTCTTGCTTCTATTAAGTCCATTCCTTTGTATTCAGGAACTAGATTTCCCATTTTAAAGTTTTCATCAAATACTTCTATAATTTCTAAGTTATGTCTTAAGCCTGCTTGATAGTCATTCATATCATGTGCTGGAGTTATCTTAACACAACCTGTTCCAAATTCTTTTTCTACAAATTCATCTGCTATTATTGGAATTTCTTTATTCATTATAGGTAAAATACAAGTTTTTCCTACTAAGTCTTTGTATCTTTCATCATCTGGATGTACTGCAACAGCTGTATCTCCTAGCATTGTCTCTGGTCTAGTTGTAGCAACTATTATATATTTATCTTCTGTTCCTGTAATTTTGTATCTAATATGCCATAAGTGTGATGCTTCTTCTTTATATTCAACTTCTGCATCAGAAATTGATGTGTTACAGCTTGTGCACCAATTAACCATTCTTTTGCCTTTGTATATAAGTCCTTTTTCATACAATTTTACAAATTGTTCTAAAACTGCATCACTCATTCCTTCATCTAAAGTAAATCTATTTCTTTCCCAATCACAAGAGCATCCTAATTTACGTTGTTGTTTTTGGATTATTCCACCATATTTGTGTGTCCAATCCCAAGTTTCTTCTAGAAATTTTTCTCTTCCTATATCTTGTTTCGTTTTTCCTTCTTCTTTTAATTTTTGAACAACTTTCATTTCTGTAGAGATTGAAGAATGATCAGAACCTGGAAGCCATAATGTATTGAATCCCTGCATCCTTTTATATCTTATTAAAATGTCTTGAATAGTGCCATCTAATGCATGACCCATATGCAATTTACCTGTTACATTTGGTGGTGGCATCATTATGCAAAAACTTTGCTTTGTTTTGTCCATATTTGGCTTGAAATAACCATTTTCTTCCCATTTTTTGTACAACTCATCTTCAAATTCTTGTGGATTATACTTTCCTTCCAATCCATTATTATTCATAAAAAAACTCCTCTTTTTCATTGTTTTTAATTATTTCATATATTATTACATATTTTTTCGTAAAAATCAATGGGAGTTTTATAAAAAAATTTGCTTTTTCCATTTTTTTGTGATATAATTAATTGATACGGGCAATAACCTGTATTTGTCTTTATATCACCTTATGGTATGAGACTTCATTCGTTTTTCAACCCTTTGACCCCATGAGGAGGTAGATTTACATGGGATATGATTATGGTGGCATATTGCCACGCAAAAAAGTCGAGAAAACAATCAACGGATTTAGCATCGCACTGGATTATGATGCGATTTACGTTGGTGTGCCAGATGTTAGTAAAGCAGAAAATTATCGCTTGATAAATAGTGCTTTAAGCGAGTTAGGCGTATGCTTAAGTTGCATGTACGCGCTCTTAGAAAACCAGAGTGGTAAAATATTTTCTGCATATCAGATTTGCATTCGCGGAGATTTAACGGTTGAAAAAATTATATCTCACCTGAGTGCAGCCTAATCTATCCCAATGCCTAGTAGCTTTCCGCGTTGCATGTATGAAATGCGCGGAAAGTTACTTTTTATTTTATACAAATATTTCTATCATTAAATTTTATTTTTTATGCAAACTAATTTTAGTGGAGGATTAGAATGAATCAAATATTGATGACTAAATTAGTAAAAAATAAGAAAAAAATAAATCAATTTATTGTTCAACTTTCTATATCGATTATTGCTATATTAGTTTTTATATCAATATATTTAGCATACAATTTTCAATTACAAAAAGAAAAAATTTTTTCAGAAAGTGTTTCAAAAAACTATCAAGTATATAAACTATTTTCTAATTCAGACTCATCAAATGTTCAATATAAAGATGATTATATTTTAGGCAATATTAGTATTCCCAAAATAAATATAAATTACCCATTTTTTTATGGAATTAGTGAAGATCTGCTTAAAATTGCTCCATGCAGATTTGCTGGAAATATGCCAGATAAAAAGAGCAATTTATGCATTGCAGGGCATAATTATAATGATGATAGATTTTTTAGTAAAATAATAAATTTAAATTTACATGATTTAATAATAATAGAAGATAATAATAAGAATAAATTTTATTATTATATAAATTCTAAATATGAAATACCTGAAGATAAGTTGTCATCAGTTATAAACACTGAACGGAAATGATTGTGAACTTACTTTGGTTACGTGCAATAATGATAATAATAATAGAGTTATTATAAAAGCAAAAACTGAAAGTCTTTTATAAGACTTTCAGTTAGTAAATTTATTTAGTTTTTATTATAAATTATTATATTCTCTTATTTTTTTATAAGCATATATAGCTGATATTCCGAATATTACAATTAAAACTGCTGTTGGTATTGAATCTTCTATACCTGTATCTGGTAAATTTGAATTTTCATTCTCAGTTTCATTTTCTTCATCTTCATCATATATACTTGAACTTGTATTATTTGTTGTTTCATTTTCTGTATCTGTGAAATTTAAAGTTGAATCATCATTTGTTGTATTATTTCCAGTTGTATTTCCTACTGTATTTCCCAGTGTATTCCCTAATGTATTTTCATCTGTATTTTCTGTTGTATTACTTGATGTACTTGAAAAATTCATTATATCATCAAATTCATCATCAAATTCATCATCGTCTGCTGCATAAACTGAATTTGTTCCAATTAATACAATACTTAATAATATTAATAAAATTCCTTTAATTAAACTTGTTTTTTTCATAATAAACTTCTCCTTTTTATAATATATTTCTATTATTATTTTACAACCACCAGTAATTATACTATATTATTATGTATTTTTCAAGCCTTTATAAAAATATATTATTATTTTCTTTCGCTTTAACTATATTTTAAACTTTTATAATATAATAGTCAAGTGTATTTATATTTTTTGTTTGTTACTTTTTTATTACAGAAATATTACAAAAATATTACATTTTTCTACACATTAAACTTAAATAAGACAATATCCCCATCTTGCATTATATATTCTTTTCCTTCTGAGCGAACAAGCCCTTTCTCTCGTGCTGCAACCATTGAACCTTCTTTCATTAAATCTTCATAAGATACTACTTCTGCTTTTATAAATCCTCTTTCAATATCTGAATGAATTTTACCGAGCAGCTTGAGGAGCTTTTGTTCCTTTTTTTATAGTCCAAGCTCTTACTTCTGGCTCTCCTGCTGTTAAGAAAGACATTAATCCTAGTAAATTATAGCTTTTTTTAATAACTTTATCTAATCCTGACTCATCTAGTCCAAGTGCTTCTAACATCTCATTTTTGTCATTATCATCTAACCCTGATAATTCCTCTTCAATTTTGACACATAATGGTATAACTTCTGCATTTTCTTTTTTTGCGTATTCTTTAACTTTCATTACTAGTTCATCATTTTCCATATTATCTAGTTGGTTTTCAGCAACATTTGCAATATATAAAATTGGCTTTGTCGTTAATAAAAACATGTCTTTGACTAGTAATTGCTCATCTTCGTTAAAATCTATTGCTCTTGCCGAAATTCCTTGTTCTAGACTTTGTAAAATTTTTTCTAACAAATCAATTTCTTCTTGATATTTTTTATCTGCTTTCAAATTTTTTCTTGCTTTGTCTAGTCTTTTATTTACAGTTTCAATGTCTGCAAATATAAGTTCTAAATTTATGGTTTCTATATCTCTTATTGGATTTACACTTCCGTCTACATGAACTACATTGCTATCTTCAAAGCATCTTACAACTTCAACTATAGCATCAGTTTCACGAATGTGTGATAAAAACTTATTTCCAAGTCCTTCACCTTTACTTGCTCCTTTAACCAAACCTGCTATATCAACAAATTCAATTACTGCATGTGTTACTTTTTGTGGATTATACATTTTTGCTAATGCATCTAGCCTTTCGTCTGGTACTGGCACTACTCCAACATTTGGCTCAATTGTGCAAAATGGATAGTTTGCACATTCTGCACCAGCATTTGTAATACTATTAAACATTGTACTTTTTCCTACATTTGGAAGTCCTACAATTCCAAGTTTCATTTTATTTCCTCCTAATAGTTAGTTTAATTTTAGGTTGCAAATATCCGGGTTGTATTATCATTCATACAAACCAGAATATTTGCTAACGTTTTAACTTATTTTTGCCTTATCTAAATATTTCTCTATAAATTCATCAAGTTTCATTGTTCCAACATCTGCCTCTTCTCTTGAACGTACTGTAACTTCATTATTTTCTTTTTCTTTATCTCCTATAACTAGCATGAATGGAATTTTTTCCATTTGAGCCTCACGAATTTTATATCCTACTTTTTCATTTCTGTCATCAAATTTTGCCCTAATTCCTTTTGCTTGTAAATTTTCTAATATTTCTTTACAATAATCATGTTGTTTTTCACTTATCGGTAATATTTTTACTTGTGTTGGCGCAAGCCATAATGGAAATGCACCTTTTGTTTCTTCAATTAAGAATGAAATAAATCTATCTGAAGATCCTAATATTGCTCTGTGAATTACTACTGGTCTATGCTCTTTTCCATCTTCTCCAATAAATGTTAAATCAAATCTTTCTGGTAAGGCAAAATCTAATTGACATGTTGGTATTGTTACATCATGATTTAAAGCTGTTTTTATTTGAATATCTATCTTTGGTCCATAGAATGCTGCCTCTCCTTCAGCCTCGTAAAAATCAATTTTTAAATCTTTCAAAATTTCCCTTAATTGGCTTTCTGCTGTTTCCCACATTTCATCATTATCAATATATTTTTCTTTATTATTTTTGTCTCTTAATGATAGTCTAAATGAAAATGCTGATGATGGAAATCCAAAATCTTTCATATATACTTCAAAAATAAGATTTAAAACTTTTCCAACTTCTTCTTTTATTTGATCTGGTCTTACAAATAGGTGAGCATCATTTTGACACATTTGACGAACTCTTTCTAATCCACAAACACTTCCACTTGCTTCATATCTGAAGTCATTTGCTAATTCTCCAATTTTAATTGGTAAATCTCTGTAAGAATGCATTTGGCTTTTATATATTAACATATGATGTGGACAGTTCATTGGTCTTAATACTAATTCTTCATTTTCCATTTTCATTACTGGAAACATGTCATCTTTATAGTGGTCCCAGTGTCCTGATGTTTTATATAAATCTACATTTGCAAGTGATGGAGTATAAACATGTTCATATCCTAGTTTTAATTCTTTATCTTGAATATATCTTTCTAATAATCTTCTTATTGTCGCTCCGTTTGGAAGATACATTGGAAGACCTGAACCTACTAGAGGGTGAGTCATAAATAAGGCTAAATCTTTTCCTATTTTTCTATGATCTCTTTGTTTTGCATCTTCTAAAAATTGTAAGTATTCTTCTAATTGACTTGCTTTTGGAAATGATATAGCATAAATTCTTTGTAACATTTTGTTGTGTTCATCGCCTCTCCAATATGCACCTGAAGATGATAATATTTTTACCGCTTTAACTTTTCCCGTACTTTCCAAATGTGGTCCAGCACACAAATCTGTAAAATCTCCTTGTTTGTAGAAACTTATTTCTTCTCCATCTGGTAAATCATTTATTAATTCTTGTTTATAATCTTGTCCTGCCATTAGTTTTAATGCTTCTTCTTTTGGTAAAGAAAATCTTTCAATAGATATATTTTCTTTTATAATTTTTTTCATTTCAGCTTCGATATTTGCTTTGTCTTCATCTGTAAATGGCTTTTCTATATCAAAATCATAGTAAAAACCATTATCTATTGCTGGTCCAATTGCAAACTTAACTCCGGGAAATAATCTTTGAACAGCTTGTGCCATAATGTGTGATGTTGTATGCCAATATGCTTTCTTTCCATCTAAACTTGATTCAAATGTTTCAATTGCAAGTTTGCAATCGTTTGTTAATTCATATCTTAAATCTTTTACTTCTCCATCAACTGTTCCACAAGTTGCTACTCTTGCTAATCCTTCACTTATTTTTTTTGCTACATCTAGTATTGAACTTTTTTCTTCTACTTCAATAATAGACCCATCTTTTAAAGTAACTTTAATCATAAAAATTCCCCCTTCTTTTTTTGTGTCATCGGTTCCGGGTTTGAGTGACACATTTTGTGTCATTGGTTCCGGATTTGCTTGACACAAAATCCAAAATAAATGACTTTTTAGATACAAAAGCACTCCTATGGGCTCTTGTACCCATAGGAGTGTTATTTACACGGTTCCATCCTATTTTTTACTTGATTTACAGATTGTAACGTATCTTACTACGTTTGGCTTATTCACCAAAACATTGAAGAGGTAGTTTTCAAATATGTTTACTTGAGTTGGCTTTCAGCTTGTAACCTACTCTCTCTTTAAGCAACCTTTATTTTACTCTTCTCTTACTTGCTTTTCTTTATTATTAATTATTTTAAAACTTTTTTTCAAAAAAGTCAATAGAATTATTTACTTTTACTTTTTTTTAATATATAATAAATTTTAGTCAACAGTATTTGTGTCATTCAAACCCGGAACTGATGACATTCAAACCCGGAACCGATGACACAAAATGTGTCACTTAAACCCGGAACCGTTGACACAAAAAATGCTTCTATAGCTCAGTTGGTAGAGTGCAGCCTTGGTAAGGCTGAGGTCACGGGTTCGATTCCCGTTGGAAGCACCAAGTGGAAAACAGCTATTTCAATACATTTAGCTGTTTTTTATTTTTTATTTTTTTATTCTCATTTTTCTATTTTTTATCATTTTTTCATATTTTAGTGTGTCAAAAAGTGTGTCAAATTTTATTATTATTTTTACTGTATTTGTAACAACATCTTGCATTAATAAATCCTAACAAATAAATTTTTTTTATACATTTCTCATTTTTACATATAAGTTTAATTTCTTCTTTATTAAACATTTCTTTATTTTCCATAATTCTTTCTTTTATAAACTTTCCTACATTAATTGCTTCATTTTCCATTATATCTATTCCTCCAAATTATATTAGAACGTTCTTTATTTATAAATACAATGTAGTAAGTTTCATTTGGGCAACATTTTATGAAAGTGCCAAAATCTTTTACGAAAATAAAAAATAACACGATTCTATTCGTGTTATGGTATAATTTTATATAATTCTTTAATATCGACTTTTAAGGCCATTGCTATACAAATCATAGTAGTAATTTTAGGATCTCTTTCTTGCCTTTCTATTTTACTTAAATGCCCTTTACTTATTCCTGAAAGTTGTGCCAATTTTTCTAATGTCATATTCTGTTTTATTCTAACTTCTTTTACTAGTATTTTAATTTTCATAAAATCACCTTATCATTAGTATGTACATTTTTTTGTATATCATGTATCTTGTTGCATTTGGGCAACTTTATGAAATTAAATTTAAAAATGAGGCTTTAAACCTCATTTGCTATTGCAATTATTTTTTTGAACCTTTTTGTTCTGCTTATGTATTTTAAACTTTCTGGATTAAGTATTAAGTAATTTTTTACTAGCTCTCTATATTCTTTCTCATTTTTTATTTTGCATTCTTTTATCATTTGCAAGGATTTTTTATAAATTTCTTTCATAATAACACCTCAAATATATTTTACCATATTATGTAAAATTAGTGTGTCGAATTTTGTCAACTATTTGATTTTCTTTGATATTTCACTAAAAATTGACTCATGAGAATGGATTTTAAGCCATTTTATTTTTTTAGGAAACAAGTTATATGGCTAATTTTAGGCACAAAAAAAGAGGCAGACTAGAAGTTAATCTAATCTACCTATATTTTATTTATAAACATTATTTTTAACATAAGCATATCTTTTTGTATAAGGTATATATACATAATCTACACTAGCACTTACATTTTTCTTTATAGTTAGTGTTGTGTTTTTTAGATATGTATATTTTGTTCCTGATAAATTAGATTTGCTATACAATGTTGTTTTTGCTTTTAGCTTTTTAGTCTTTCCTACTGTATTTTTTATTTTTGTTGTTGTCTTTGTTGTAACAAGATAAGTAGAGCATACCCAACCTTTACTTGGGCTTGTTATATAGCTCCAGTTTCCGCTTGTTTTTGATATTGTTACCTTTGTTCCGTTAGCTAGTGTTTTTATTCTTTTATATTTTGTTCCTGCTCCATTTCTTACATTTAATCCACCATTAGCTTTTATATATCTTGTATATGTAGATGTGGTTACTTTCTTTGTATTGTTTGTTTGGTTAGAACCTGTATTTTGATAAGCAAAGAATTTTTGTGCATTTGCATATTTTTTAAAATTACTTACACTACAATATACAGTATTTCCACTTACTGTTACTTTTCCTCGTCTTGTTGATGTTTCAAATTTTCCACTATATAAGTATGGATCATATATCTTTAATGTATTTCCGTCTATTCCAACTAATACAATATAATGTCCTCCAGTTGTAAACAAACCATTTCCTACACTAGCAACAACATAGTTATTATTTTTTAATAGTGCAACTGCATCATCGACTTTGTATGTTTCTTTATATTCTATATCAAATGTATCTGCTACCCATTTAAATGCACTATAGTATGTACCATTGTCTGCACTTCTATATCCATATTTTACAAACAAATCGCCCATTTCTGGTGGTGTTATTACACCTTTTATAGCTGTTACTACTATTGATGCAGATGTTGGTCCGACACCCACTTGTTCCTATTGTTTGTGATTTGTTTTTTACAGATGTATATGAATGATTTTTCCATCTATTATCTATTTGACTATAATATGTTAGCCCTGCATAATTTCCTAGGCTTACTTTAGGAAATTCACTATCTCCATTGTAAGCTATTTCTCCTTGTTCTTCAAATCCTTCTGTTTCTGTTGTAGCTTGTTCTAATCCTGCCTCTTTTTCTTCTTGCTCTGTTACTTCTTTTATTTCTGTAGTTGGCAAGTCTTTTATTTCTTCATTTGTCATTGAATAAGTTTCTATTGCATCTGATACTATATCTACTGCTTGATGTACCTTCTCTGTATCAATTTTACCTGTTTCATTATAAGCTAATGCTACTCCTAGCATTAATACTACTGCTGATATTATAGATAATATTAGTTTAACATTTTTCTTTTTCATTTGATTACTCTCCCTTCTTTAAATCTCTTATATCGTGTTCTGCTTCTGTCATTCTTCCTTCTAATATATAAGTCCTTTCTATGATGTTATTATGCTTTTTTACCTTTTCTTCTAATTCAGATAATCTAAAATTAGTTAGTTTGGAACTAGCTATAATTCCACCTATTGTTCCAAAGCATGTCCCAAAAAATGAAATTATAGCTATTACTATTGTACTATCCATTATTCAACCTCACTTTCTGTAGAAGTTTTTGTATTTTCTACAGTTTCGTCTACAGTTTCTTCTACATCATTCTGTTCAGCTGTGTCTTGTTCTGTTTCTTCGATTAATTCTTCCTTATTTAACAATTCTTCAAAATATATAAATGTTTCTTCATAGTCTGTTGCTGTTATTAATCCTTGTTTATTCTTTTCATCTAATCTGTCTATTGCATATTCTACTGGATATTGCCCTTTGTCTACTAATCTTTTTAGTGCTTTTACTCTTGTAGCACTCTTATCTTCTAATATACTCATAATTTATACCTCGCTTTCTAAAGCTAATAGCCTTGTATCAAAATTATTTATTACTGAACTCATGTCTGCTACTGCTTCAACTTCTAATATTGGATTTGCATTTTCTGATGTTGCCGTTATGTGTGTTCCTCCTGCATAGCTCATTGCTTTCTTAATTGAGTTATATTGCTTTTGTTGTATTTCTGTATATGGTGTAATAATTTCATCTTGAAGTATATATTCAATTATAACTGGGGTTCCTTTCTCTTTTTGTTCCGATAAATAACCTTTAAACTCATCAACAGTTTTAAATCGTTCATCTCTTATTGCAATCTGCTTATTATCTCCTATAACTTTTGATATTCCATAATCTAATTTTGCAATTTCATCTCTATAGTTTGTTAAAACACCTGGATAATGACTAGAAATAACTATTATTTTATTAGATGTATCTGTAGACTGTATATCATTAAACTCACTAAATGTAAAACAGTCATTTTGTAAACCTATATTTTCTGTACCATCTAATTCAACATGTTTTCTTGTATTAACTATTTCATCATCTGCTAAATAATCATCTTTGTGTAGCCTTTGACCTTTTTCTAGTGTAAATGGGTAATTTTGTTCTTGGTATTCTTCATACTCTGGCATTGTTTCTTTAGTAAAAGTTCCTTCATATAATTTCACATTTTCTATTGTAGCTATATTATTTCCAGCAGTAGTCGCACTTTGTGTAACATGAAATATAAATTCAAAATAATCATAATTACCGCTATTTAAATGTATAATATCTAAATTGTTATATTGAGAGCTATAAATAGTATTAGCTTGTCCTTCTTTATAACCCTTAATTAATATGAAATTTAATATGTCCTGTTTTGTATTCGTTTGTTTGAATTGGAAACTATAATCTGTATTTTTCTTTAAATTAACTTTAAACCCTGTTTTTTTCCAAGATTCAGTTCCTTCATAATTAAGAATAAAGTTATTATTATCAATTATTTGTTTTATAAATTCTGCCCCACTATAAACATTTAAAGTGTTAAACCAATTCTTATTTTGTTTTTTGATATCAATACTTCCACAACCATAAGGAGACCAGTCAGTTGTATTTTCTGCTGCTATAACAAAATCTGAAATAGTAACTTGAGTAGTATCTCCATCGCTATAACGATTTCCATACATTATAACTAATGAATTTAAATCTTCTTCTGTAATTGTTCTTTTACTTCCAAAATACCATGAAGAATTGACTCCTGATAACCATATTTGATTATTAATAGCAATTGCAGTAGATTTTGCATTTAAATATACTTCATCTCCATTTTTTAATGATGGGCATAATTCTTTTAGCTTCAAACCTGTAGATGTATAACCATTTCCACTTGTTATTAATGGCATTACTATCGTCTTTCCATTATCTCGTATTACAATATTTTGATTTTGTATTTTAGTAACATCACTTAAATTTATAATATCTCCACAGTTTTCAATAGGTATAATAAAATTTGGATTTGGTGCTGGCTCTCCTCCTGTGTAGGGTTCGTATACAAAATCATCTAAAGGAATATCTCCTTCAAATATTGATATTCTATATGTCATATTTATTTTTTCTCCTACACTGCAACCTACTGCATTTCTAATTATACATTCAACATTTTCTAAATTTAAATCTTCTATTGTCTCATTTGTATATCTGTAAATTTTTCCTTTTTCAAATTCAATACCACTAATTCTAGTTTCATTTTTAAATACAGTTGTTGGTTTTTGCGTCTCTGCATAAGCACCTGTTATATACATTCCTACATTAGAACTATTATTAAATTCTTTCAATTCAAAGAAAATCGTATAAGTTGTATTTGGTTTTAAATTATTATTTTTTCTTGGGTAAAAATTACCCCACACTTGTGTGGAACCATTTGTATTATCTATCTCAAGAGTAATCCAACCTTCATCATCAATTTTTATATTATCTGTCTGTTGAACTGGATTATCTAAATCTAATAATTGTTTTCCACTATACTGTTCCTGCTCTGTATTTCCCTTTACTTTAATATCCATCTTACATTCTGTTGTGCCATTTAAGGTTATCTCTGAACCTTCTCCTTTTACACTTGGAAATACTTTTCTTAATTTTTCATTGTCTTCTTCTACTTCTGCAAGCTTTTCTTTTAATTCTTGGTTTTCTGTTTGCAGGTTCTCTATATTTGTGTTTTGATCTACTTGCTCTTCTTCTATATTTGTTATGTCTGTTTCATTTGTAGATACTCTCTCTTGTAAACTTTCTAAATCATTTTGGCTTGCTTTTGCAGTTAATAGTTTGTCTAGTTCTGTTTTGTTGTAAAAATTTTCTTCCAATCCAGTTTCTAATTCTGAAAGCTTATTATCTTGTATTGTTTGTTTTTGTTTTATATTTTCTATGTGCGTTTCATTATCACCTACTCTTTGGGTTAATTCTTCTATATTAGTTGTGTTATTATTTATATTCGTATTTTGTGTTAATTGTTCGGCTTGTATGATTTCTTGCTCTGCTTGTAAATCACCATGTTTTTCATCTACTATATCCCAATTCTTGTTTAATGCTTTTTCTACATCAAATTTATTTGTATTTTTTGATGGATTATCATGTTTAAATAATCCTAAATTAGGTGTTGTACTCATGTTTTCTCCTCCTACTCTATTACTCTAACTGTCATATATGTGCCTCCACCATTATATGATTTTATATTTTTAGTAGAGCTGCTAACATTATGATATATATTCATGGATATTAAATCATTCTCTGCTACATCTATTATTTTTTCTGGTGCTGTTAAATTATTCCAACTATTGCCAGGATTGCATTCATATATATTAAGTATCTCCGAGCTATTTTTCTTTATTGTCAATCCATACGAAGTATTATCTCCTTGCGTTTGCATTTTACCGCTTACTGCTATTTTAGTGATTCCTTTTCCTATTAATACTTGTCCATTCTTAATGCTTAATTTAGTTCCAACTTGTGATATTACTTTAGTTAATTCTACAGCAAATGATTGATATGCTGATGTTGCAGTGGTTTGTTTATCTTCATTTAATGCTAATGTTATTTCGTTATTATCTTCTAACATAGCTATTCTGTTTAATAACACTGATGTCTGCTCTTGAAGTTCTGTTATAGATGATTGTAATTTATTTGTTTCAACTTCTATATTTTCCTGCATTTTATTAAGAATAAATGCACTTAATGGTGTACTACCTTTATATACTGCTGGTTTTACTTCATAATCTGCTTCGTCAATTGTTACTTTCGCAGGACTTAATACTATTCCATCTTCAAAGTTGATTTTTTCCATTCTTTACCTCCTCTTCGAGCTTTTCTATTTTCTCTATAAGATTAGTTATTATTTTATCTTTTTCTTTTATTTTTTCTATTTCTTCTTGTTGTTCTTGTATAGCTTTATATGCCACAGAGACCATAGAATATATATTAGCCCCTACTTCTTTACTTTGTTCATCTATTTCTGTGATTTTTTTAGAATATTTATATTTATCTCCAATTATAAATCCAATATGTTTTTTTCTGTTATCTTCTTCTGTTTTATAATTAAATTCATAAATGTCTGTATTCATTATTTCATTTATAGCATTTTTATTATATTTTTGTATATTTTTCTTGACTTCTTCTCGTGACTTATCAATAAAAGCTTTTCCACTTACAAACCCGTTTGATTCAATACCTTCATAACCATATACGTAGTTTTTTGAGGTTATATCTCCATCGCAAAAAATACTATTAGTAGCTATTATGCTACCATCATCACTCAACAAACAAGAATTATTTTCATCACTTCCAATTCTAAATGAATTACTTCCAGCTTGGTTTTTAAATAGTGATATATTATCTAAAATATATATACTATCATTAGTAACAGAATTACCTTTTAATATTGTCATTAATGATGAACCATCATTTTGCTTTGCAAAAGTAATACCTCCTATTGTTTCTGGAATTATTTCTATTCCACCTGCTATTATATGTCCATTTTCTGCACCTAAAATTAAATTACAACCATCAAGTTGTAATTCTCCTGTAGCTCCTCCTGAATTTTTAGGAGGCATTTTAAAATCTTTTATATATAATATTGGGTGAAATTTCCCATCACTTTTAGTAGTAACTCCCCAAGCCATTCCATCGCTAATTGCTTTATCATATTCTGTTGGTATAGAAAAGCTTATATAGTTTTGGTCATTTACCTCTTGGACTCCCATTTCTCCAAAAATTGTTTTTCCATCATTTTTATAAAAATGTTGTCCTTCTTTATCTAAAGCCATCATTACATTTTTATTAGCATCTAATATTGCAAAACTTGCATTATTATTTAATATCATTAATTGTATAAATTCGGATATTTGATTCCATGCTATTTTTACATGTTCCCAATTTTGTTCTATTTTTGTTCCTAGTTCAACATCATCTACTTTTCTAGTTACTTCACTCATAATGGATTCTGCAGTCTGTGTTATTTTTGTATTCATTTCAACTCTTGTTGCAAATGTGTCTGTTAAATCATTTTTTATTACATATTCCGCATAAAATCTATTGCCTGTCATATCAACTAAATATATATAATTATCGCCTTCAAATAATTGTATATTTACATCATTTAATTCTTCAATTTTAGGTGTTTCTAGTTCACTTAAAACACCATATTCACTTAAATTTAACTTTCTATCTACATAACTTTTCTCTGCATTTATAACTAGTGTGTCACATATATCTCCCTTATATCTTAATTCTTCTATATCTATTATGTATTCTTTTTTCTCTTCTGTTGGGGTTATCCTACTTTGTTTATCTACTATAATTTTATATTTCATAATGTTTCACTTCCTTTAGTATTTGGATATAAATTTTCCATTGGATATAATTCATTTGAAGGAAACAAATTAGATTCATAAGTCTTATTTCCTTTTATTTGTAAATTAAGTATTTCCCCTTCTGATGCATTCTGTAAATAAATTTGAGTTATTCCTTCTACTTCTCTTTTATAATCATAATTACTTTCTACAGTTTGTTTTATACTATCTACATCTTGTTCTACTTTAGTTAATTTTTCATCATATTCTGATGTTTCTTCTATTAATTGAGTTATTTTTCCTTCTGCTTCATCTATTCTACTTTGAACTCTTCTATTAACTAGTTTTTGTGATGTTCTTTTTGCAGTGGTTTCTTGTCTTTGTTTAATACTTATTTTACTTTCTATATCTGCTATGAACCTTCCACTTAAGCTCATCTGCCCTTGATATATGATTGGTTTTCCTTCTATTATTAGCATATCTCCTATATCTATTGTTGGATCTATTACTGATGTACCTTCAAAGCTATTTATAACCAACCCATTAAGCTTATTATATATATTTTGTACCTGTTCTTTTTCTACAATAAATAAGTTTTCTTGATTAAGCCAAAGTGTGTTTCTCTCTTCATCTCCAAATTTAAAACTTTCAATTCCATTCTCATATGCTACTCTTGAAATTTTATATTCTTCGCCAAATTTATATGTTTTAAATAAATTCAATGGCATTTCTATTTTATCTTCGCCTAGAGTTCTTATATATATCTTTCCATCTCTGCCTGCACATACAAATCCACCACCACTCTCTGATATATAACTCATATATTCTCGTGCTTTTACTTCGTTGTCATATACAGTTATCTTTTTATCAGAATTTAAAAAAGAGATTGAACCGTAATTCTAATCCCTTTTTAGTACATATATCTTCTGCTATCTCTCCTAAAGTTGCATAACCTTTTCTATTTATTAATTCACTGGCATCATAATATCCATCATCTGAATCAAATTTAATTACATTATCTAATGCTCTTATATTAATAACATTGTCATCTTCATCGTCATAATCGTCTACATTATATATTCCTATTGGTATCATTTCGAAGTTATTATCTTCTTTTGATAAACTTTTTACTTGTATTCCATCTAATGTCCCTACTAACATTGAATCAATTTCTTGAACTGTTAACGCATTATTTATAAGTATTCCATATTCAATTTTTATAGTTTTAGGAATTTTAATATTAGATTTTTTATGTATTTGTATTTCTATATATTGACTAACCACAGCACCTAACTCTAAATCATTATTAAATAATTCGTTTCCGAGGTTTAAAATCTGTTATATAATCTGGATTTATTAGTACACCATCAAAATATACATTCATTATAGAACGTACATTCTTGTATACATTCTCTTTCCATTTGGCACTCACATTTTTATACATTGTTTGCCTCCTGTACTGCTTTTATTTGAGCATTTGTTAGCTTCTTTTGCATCATATTAAAAGACACTTGCCAAAGTGATTTGGAAGTGTCTTCATCATTATCTGTTTGATGCATTTTAGATTTTCTTTTACTTACTCTAAATTCAGCATTTTCAAGTAAGCCTCCGAGGCACACTAGGAACTTTTATTGTAACTATCATAGGATTTTGATATGTAGCTTGTAATAGCTCTTCTGCTTCTTCTTCTGTTAATAAATCCCAACTCATATTGCATTTTAGCAATCCGACTGCAATTGGATTATCTATTAAAGAACCATCAACAACAGATGTATAACTATCTTTATCTGTATCCTCAATATCATCATCATAACTTGATGGCGATTTCATTAATTTCCCATTTAGTTTCCAAAGCATAATTTACCCTCCTACTAAAGCTTCTATATCTTTTCCTGTTTGCCTTTTTCTATCTCTTAAATCATCTAATAATATCTGTCCTAGTTTTTTATTTCCTACATATACTGCTAGATTTATTGGTCTGTCCTTATTACTATTTTCATCTATGTACTTTGACAATACTTCATCAAATGTTTCTGCCATTATATTTTTTGGAGACGCAATTTCAGGATTACTATTTGAGTTAGAATACTCTGCAAGTTTTACAACAGTTTCATCATATAAAACTCCACCTGTTGCAAGTTCCGGTATTTGAGGAACTCCTATAGTGCTAATCCAACTAAATGGTTTAAATCCTAATATATCTACTCCTTTAATTGCTTTCAATGCTGAATTTATTCCATTAAATGGTATTGAAATTACTTTGTTTATTCCTCTTATAATTGCATTAACAATGGCTTTTAATCCATTTAGTATTCCATCTTTTATTCCTTCAAAAACTTTTCCACCTGCACTAAATACATTCTTTACGGCTTGCCAAGCTTGACTAAATTTATCTTTAAACCAACCTGCAACATTTGAAAACACTTTGCATATACCTTGCCATACTCCACTAAAAAATTGACCTATTCCACTAAATATTTTCTTTATTCCTTCAAAAGCTTCTTTAAATCTATCAGAAAACCATTGTCCTACTCCTGAAAATACATTGCATATATCTTTCCATCTGTCAGCAAACCATTGTCCTATTCCACTAAATATTCCAACAATGAAATTATATGCTTCTGTGAATCTATCGGAAAACCATTGCCCTATACCAGAAAAAATATCACATATTCCTTGCCATAAGCCTGAAAAAAATACGCCAATTGAATTACAAATATTTCCTACTACCTTACAAAGCCAATTCCAAATATCTCCCCAATTTATAATTGCAACTATTATCAGTGCTATAGCTGCTACAATTCCTGCTATAATTCCAATTAATGGCATTAGTCCTATATTTAAAGCTGTTGCAATTGGAGTTAAAACTGACATAACTGTTGACCAAATACTCATTGCTGTACTAATCGCATTTATTACAGTAACTATAATTCCTATAGCTAAAGCTATAGATAATATTATTTCTGCTATTATTGGATTTTCAACTAACCATTTAAATATGTCAACTAATCCACTTAAAATCCCTAATGCTATAGAACCTATTGATGATCCTATTTTAAATAAAGCATCTATTAATGGTTGCCAATTGATTTTTGCTAATTTTTCTGATATTTCTCTAAATTTATCAGAACACCAATTTAACCATTTCTGGAATCCGTTGACTATGCACTACATTGTTTATTGCTTTCAATAAATTATTAAATGCATTGGCAAGATTTTGAACAATTGCATCGCCATTGCCATTATAATTCCAAGCATTTGCAAAAGCTTCGGCAATATTTCCTATAATTTTTAATATATTTTCTAATACTTTATACACTGTTCCGTTAGTTATAATCTTTTCAAAACTTCCCCATACAGATGCAATAAGCCCTCCTACTTGTCCTGCTGTTGTTTTTATTTGTTCAACTAATCCTGAACCATAATTATCCCAACTTTCCTTTAAAGGTTTAAAAAAGTCATATAACTTTTGTGCTAATGGGCTTAATTGACTATCTACTCCAGATAAATCAAAACTTGGGGTTGATCCACCGCTTCCGCTCCCACTATCTGAATTATCTTGTGTTTGAACATTGTTAATTTCTTCATGAACACCTGCTAATTGGTTCGCTTCTTTTGTCGCTTTTTTAGTATTACCTGTTACATTTCCCATTGATTTTGCTGATGCATTTGCGAATATATTTACTCTAAATAAAGCATATACTACTGATTGGATTGCTTTCATTAATTGATATACAAGATTTGTTACAAACTGAATAACTGGTGCTAATGCACTTCCCATAGCATATTTCATATAATTAATATTAGCACTTAATTGTTTAGCAGCTACATTTTGACTTGATAACCAAGCACTTGCAGAATTACTTAAAATTGAATATATACCTCTTAATGAAAATAAAGCACTTGCATATTTTAAAATGTGTCCTAAGCCATTCTTTATACCTGCATTAATATTTTTTATATGATTGGTTATATTTTTGGTTATTTTTGGTAATTGACTAAAAGCATTGATTAAATTTCCTATATTTCCTCTTGATTGATTTAATTTTTCTTTAAATGCACTAAAAAAGCTAGCCATTTTACTTTGACTAGTTTCAGTTTTTATAGTTTCTTGTCCTAGTTCTGCCATTTTTGATTTTGCACTATCTAACAATGTATTATATCTGATTATTTCATTATTTAGTTTATCACTTTGTTTTATTAAGTTCATATAATTATTATCATTATATAATCTTAATTCTGTTTGTTGTCTTGTTCTTTTTGCTCCTGCATCTGGCATATCATTTATGACTTGTTGTCTTGTATCATTTCTCATTTTATCTAATGCGTTATTTGTTATATCTAAATTTATTTGTCGAGCATTTATTTTTGCTTGTAGACTATCTATTTGTTTTTGCAGTTGTGATACTTGCTTACTTGCATTTTCTGTTGTTACTTTTATATCAACAATATTTGACTTGTTGGTACTTTTTAAACTTGCCATTTTTTGTTTCACTTGTTTTACTGCTTGTTGTACTTTTCCAGAAATCACACTAAAATCCATTTTATTGACTTGTTCTACTATTTGTTTTGCCTGTTTTCTTATTTCTGGTACTAATTTCTGAAATTCTTTTACTGCTTCTTCTATTTGTACTTGAACTAAAACATCTAATTCTTCAACAGTCACTTTTATTCTCCTTTCATGCAAAATAAAAAACACCTACAATAAGTAAGTGTTTTATTTATATATAATTAATGTTCTAATTAAAAACATATTCGCCACTGATTGGTTGGTAGAATCAATTTTTATATCTATTATTTCATAACCATCATTTTGCATATTCTCCATAATAGTATCTATTTGTAGTGTGTATTTATTCTCGCATTCCCAACCATTTGTAACGGATTTAGACATTGTGTTTATCATTATTATGTGTTTTTTGTCATCTTTTGGCTTTAAATACTTTTTTATTTCTTCATAATTATTGTTAGCAGATTTTTCTATATTTTTGTCAAACAATCCCATTTTATCGCTCCTTTTATTGTAATTTAATTTTTAATTCTTTTGAACTCCATACACTATCAGTATATATCAATAATAGTCCAGTGTCTTTTTTTGGTTGTTCAAAAGCTATTGTTCCTGAAACTTTTCCTCCTGCTACTAATTCACCACTTTGCAATGCTGTGTCTTGATCTATAGTTGTAAATGTCATACTTTCTTGTTGTCCTTGTGAATTTTGCATTTTAAAATATAATGGATTATATGATAAATTATCTGTTCCTTTGTTTTCTATTGTAACATATACAATAACAAACTCTTTACCTGATTTTGGCTTATCCCATTCATTTCCTTGTGACTTTTCTACTTTAGTTACTGTAATTGCTCCATTTCCTAAAATAGCCTCTTCCCCTTGATTGTACTCTGTTTTTATGTCAGCATCACTTCCTGTAGTAGTGGTATTATTATTACTTCCTCCGCTTGCGATAACTCCAATAATTAAAATAATTAAAATCCAAAACCACCATTTTTTGAAAATTGGTTTCTTTTCTTTTTCTGTGTACCTTGCCATATAATATTCCTCCTTTTATTATTATGGAAGAGTTTATCATATTTTATCTGTCGAATGTTGTCGAAATTTGTCGTAAAATTAAACTTTTTTACTTTTAAATATTTCTTTAAACATTTTTTTAAGAGGAACTATTTTTGGTTTTTTGCTCATGCTATCTGCTTGTATTAATTTATCTGTAACCGCTTCTTGTAAAGTTATTTCTTGTTTAAAATCTTCTATAGTTCTAATAAACTGTATTTCACAATACAAATATATTTCTTTATATCTACTATTCCAAAAGTCTTGTGGCTTTATATTAAAATAATACGCTAATGGTTCTAATGCATATACCTTATCTTTTAGTGTCTTAGCTCTTTTTATTTTGTCAATTATATCGTTTAAGCTTGAGACTTTGCTTGAGACCCTGCTTGAGATATTGCTTCTTTTTCTACTATTTTTGTCATAGCTTTCTCTGTTGATTGCTTCATTAAATTGTTTATATCTATCCCTGAGAAAGGATTTGATATCTTTTGATTCAATTCCTCTTCGTTCATCTTGGTCTTGAAAAAACCCTCTTCATTTATTGCCTTTGCCATTTCTTTGAATATATCATCATAACTTTTATTGTTTTCTTTCTTATAATCATCTAAAAAATCATATACTTCTTCACTTGATTTAAATAATTTTGCACCGTTTTCTATATCTTCAGCAAATACATATATAATTTTAGATAATGCATCTATATTACTTTCATTCATTGCTTTAAAATATAAATCTTCAAAATTCTTTTCTCCTAACAATTTTGTTATATTTACAATCTTTCTTGTAGTGAATACTAATTCTATTATTTTTTTATTTGCTTTTAATTCCATTTTTTACTCTCCTTTGCAAAAGAGAGCAAGATTTTACTCTTGCTCATTATTTATTAAAGTATCTTCTACTTTTTTATTTATATTTACCCTTTTAGTAGTCCTATTTTTTACTTTTAAAATAGAGCTACTCTGCACTGGGAAATTTTTCGTAGCTATCTTCTACCTTTGATGTTCTATAAATTGTTACTATATCCTTTATCCATTCTTCATCTGAAAGCTCATCTCCAACTGTTACTAAACTACCTTGAAATTTCTTAACAAGAGGATTTTCTCCTTGTGGAGCTGTATTATCTGGATATTTAACAAAGAAATATCCATCTTTCCTTTCAATTTCTTTTAGCCATTTATGTTGTTTATGTGTATAATATACTGGCACTTCTATTGTTCCTGCTTTTACTTTGCCCGGTCTTGAAAATTCATAATCAATATCTACTGCACTTCCTGTTATTTGTTCTGGTGCTTCTTCTAATGCTGGTATACTTTCTGTTAAACATATTTGTGTTAAATCAGTTCCTTCTTTAGTTTCTGAAAAATACAATTTTGACAATGTACTAACATCAGGCATTTCATCATAAAATGTTTTTGGTTCTGCCATATTTATCATTCCTTTCTATTTTACATATTCAAATGAGTTAGTTATTGCATTATATCTAACCTCATAAGTTGTTATTAACCTATATTTTTTAGTTATAGGGTCAAATAAAATAGGACTAGTATTAGTCCTAACAATGTTCTTTTTTCTTAATTCTAAATCTGTATTGTTTGCCATTTCCATATCAAATCTTTGCTTATTGCTCCAATGTTCGATTGTGAATTGAAATGTTTTTCTTATTGGTATTGCATTTCTCGTTTTATTTATATTTTCGAGAACTGTTCCAATTAATCGACAAGGAAATTTACTTTCTGTTGTGGGGGTAGTTAAAGTTGTTTCCGTTTTAGTGCCTTGTACATCTTCTATATTTTCTAATATATCATTTACCATGTCTGACATTTGCTCTGTTGTGAAATCTTTCATTTTACTTTGCCACCTCTTTCAACATCTCATTTAACTTTTTTATTATTATTTCTTTATTTTCTTCCCTTGTTTTAAATTCAGCATCTCCTAAAAAGTGATTTGGTTTTGCTCCTGTTGCTACATAAAATTGAATATTATTTATTGTAACGATTGGATAATTTAATTTTCTTGCTACTTTATTAACTGGTATATACCATTCCGTATAACCTGTTTCAATAAAATGTTTAGTTGTTCCTATGTGTTCTTGTTCTGCATAAGCACCTGTACCAAAATATTCAAACCATAAATAAGATTCTCCATTGTTTGTCATAAATTTGCTAGGATCTGCATAAACTCTTCCTTTTACTTGCATTGTTGAAGTTTCAATCATTTCAACTAAAATTCCTGATGAATTATTAGCATTTTCAAGTCTTATAGCATAACCTTGCATATTTTTTAATATATCTTCCACACTTTGTTCTATAACTTTTGGAAGTTCTTGAATTATTTTTTCTATTTTCTTAAAATTGTGTTTAACTTTAACTTTACAATTTAATTTGATACTCATTGTTTTAATCTCCATTGTATTTTTCTAATTTGTATAATGTTGTATTACCTATTTTAGGATTGTCTGTTACAATGTAGTCTGGTATAAAGTTTTCTTGGTTTGATATATCTGTCAATGATATTCCATTTCCTTTTTGTATATCATAATTCATTGTAGTTCTTGCATTTATAATACTATAATCAATTGTTCCTGCTGAATTTCTATCCAATTCGTTCACATCATGTTGCATATTTAAAAAGGCTGTTTTAGTTTTAGTATCTAATGGTTTAAAATACCATTTTTTAGATTTTTCGCCATGTTCTTTGACTTCTTCATAGTATGAAATCCATACTTCTGTTAAATCTCGTGATAACATTATTTAATCCTCCTTAAATGAGCTTTTATAATATTATTTCTCATTTTTTCAATAATATCTTCGTACGAACTAGATATACTTCCTTCACTTCGTGAAAGTAATCCTTCTGCTCCGTCTTGCCATATATTCACTTCTTACCGCCTTTTTTATGTATGGAAATAACTTTTCATCATCTTGTTTTCTATTAGAAATATCGCAGGCAATAGAAGTTATATCTTCTATTATGTCCTTTAATACATCATCTGTGTTTTTAATATAATTAGCTCCTAAATTAGCCTTTATTTTTTCTAACATTCTATTGCCTCCTTAATTATCCTTTTTGTGGTAATAAACTTAACAAATCTGCTTTTGTTGCTGATTTGTCATACTCTATATCTAATGCATCTAATTGAGCTTTTATTTCAGCTACTGTCATGTCTTTAAAACTTTTTTGTGTTTTTTTATTTCTATTTCTTCCTATTACTGTTGCCATTTTTTATATCCTCCTTATTATTCTGCTGGACTTAAAGTTATTCCTGTTAAATCCATTTTTTTACTTGTTTCTCCGTTTTTTAATGTTACGGTTTGTGTATTAGAATGTAATTTTACTACTAAAATACCATCTTCATCTAATGTTCCAGATCCTTTTAATTGAGCTTCTGATAATTCCCATTCAATACTATCACCTTTTGTAGCTTCTTCACATTTTAATGCTAGAAAGTTACCTTTAGCATCTTTATCAAATTGTGGGAAACTTTCAACATATTTAGATGTTCCTGTTACCTTAGTATCATTCAATTCAACTTCTTGAATTGTATTTACATCTACTCCTAATACCTCACCTTCTGGCAAAGCCACGGTTACTTTTTTCGTGGCAGGACTAGGGTGAAACAGGGGCATATGAACAATATACACCTGCAAGTTTGTTTTCATATACATGTCCATATAGATTATTGCTTCTATATTTGAATACATTGTCATCTGCTTTTTGGTCTTCATCTGGTGTAAAGTATTTGATATATTGGTCTAGAGCTGTTACTGCTGCTGATTTTTCTACACATAAAAAGTTTATGTCACTAGCACCATCATTCTTTTTGTATCCGTATGCTTCTTTACCATCATTTAATTTTACTTCTGTATACATTCTTGTTTGTGGCACTTCAATTATTGTAGAAAATCTTTCGAATACTTTTTTAGATTTAGTTGTATCTAAATCGTCAACCATTCCTTTTAATGTTGGAGTGATAAATAATATTCTATTTTCTGTAGAAACTTCATCTTCGTCCATTTTACTTGTACAAGCTCTTAAAGCTGCTATTACTCCTGCACCATCAGAAAGTGTTTCTTCTTTTTCTGATATTCCATCTACTCCTGCAATTTTTGCAATTCTTGCAGCATCAACTTCTGGAATAACCTTTGTTCTTAAAAATTCTGATGCTAATTTAGCAAAAGGTAATCCTAATGCTTCTTGATTGTCAAGTCTATCTA
>CANRHX010000011.1 GCA_947630545.1 uncultured Clostridia bacterium | reverse complement strand
AGCACAAGTAAAAACAGGCTTTGTGCAAATAATAATATTTTATCGAAAAAAAATGCCAATGATTACTTGACACATACCGCAAAATAATAAAATTCAAATAAATTTGACAAATGGCATATTTTGTTATATAATTGAACTTGCTGAAAAAATGAAAAGGGGTAATAAAATGAACAACCAAAATATTAGAAATATAGCAATAATAGCACACGTAGATCATGGAAAAACTACTCTAGTAGATGCATTATTAAGACAAAGCCATGTTTTTAGAGAAAATGAACAAGTTCAAGATAGAGTAATGGATTCAAATGATCAAGAAAAAGAAAGAGGTATCACAATACTTTCTAAAAATACATCTGTAATGCACGGAGATATTAAAATAAACATAGTAGATACGCCAGGACATGCTGATTTTGGAGGAGAAGTAGAAAGAGTTCTAAAAACAGTAGATGGTGTATTGCTTTTAGTTGATGCTTTTGAAGGAGCAATGCCACAGACAAGAGAAGTATTAAAAAAATCTCTTGCGCTAGGGCTAAAACCTATAGTTGTAATAAACAAAATAGATAGACCAGGAGCTACTCCAGAAAAAGTTGTAGACCAAGTAATTGAATTATTTATAGAATTAGATGCAAGTGATGAACAATTAGACTTTCCTGTTGTATATGCTTCTGCAAAAAATGGAATTGCAAAAATGGATTTAGCTGATGAAACAGATAATTTAGATTGTTTATTTGAAACAATAATAAACACAATCAAAGCTCCAAATTGCGATGAAGAAGGACCTGCTCAAATGTTAGTTTCAAATATAGATTATGATGATTATGTTGGAAGAATTGCTGTAGGAAGAGTAGAAAGAGGAATTATAAAATTAGGAATGCCTGTTTCTATATGTGGTAAAGATGATAAAATAACACAAGGAAGAATTGCAAAAGTTTATACACATGTTGGATTAAACAAAGTAGAAGTAGAAGAAGGAAAAGCAGGAGATATTATAGAGATTGCAGGACTTTCAGATATCAATATAGGAGATACGATTTGTGATTTTAATAATCCAGAAAAAATTCCTTTTGTTGATATAGATGAGCCAACAGTTTCAATGACATTTAGTGTAAATAATGGACCATTTGCAGGAAGAGAAGGGCAGTATATAACATCAAGACATATTAGAGATAGATTATTTAAAGAATTAGATAGAAATGTTTCACTAAGAGTAAAAGAGACAGAATCTCCAGATTCATTTGAAGTATCAGGAAGAGGAGAACTACATTTATCTGTTTTAATAGAAACAATGAGAAGAGAAGGCTTTGAACTTTTAGTATCAAGACCAAAAGTTATATTTAAAGATATAAATGGAGTAAAAAATGAACCAATCGAACTATTAGTTGTAAATGTTCCAGATGATTGTGTAGGAAACGTAATTGAAAAATTAGGCAGAAGAAAAGCAGAAATGGTAAATATGGAACCAGCAGAATTAGGACATACAAAAATTGAATTTAGAATTCCAGCAAGAGGATTAATAGGATATAGAACAGAATTTTTAACAGACACAAAAGGAGAAGGTACAATGAATCACATATTTGATTCATATGAACCATATAAAGGGGATATTCAAGCAAGAGTTAGAGGAACAATAGTTGCATTTGAGGCTGGAAAATCTATTACTTATGGATTATATAATGCACAAGATAAAGGAGATTTATTTATAGGACCTGGTGTAGATGTATATGAAGGAATGATAGTTGGCTTAAACTCAAGAGGAGAAGATTTAGCAATAAATGTATGTAAAGAAAAACATTTAACAAACACAAGAGCTTCAGGTTCAGATGATGCTTTAAGATTAGTTCCACCAATTCAAATGTCTTTAGAAAAAGCAATTGAATTTATCCAAGATGACGAATTAGTAGAAGTAACTCCAAAATCAATTAGATTAAGAAAGAAAATTTTAGACAGTAAAGAAAGAGAAAGAGCAGCAAGAAATAGCAGTAAATAAAACAGGAGAATTGAATGAACAAACAAGAATTAGAGAAAATAAAGCAAAAGGCTTTAGAAGAACATATACCAATAATAATGGATGATACCCTAGAAGTTATTGCCAAATACCTTAAAAATATAAAACCAAAAAAAATACTAGAAATTGGCACAGCAGTAGGGTATTCTGCAATATGTTTTTCGCAATATTTAGCAGATGATGGTAAAATAGATACAATAGAAAGAGATGAAGAACGAATAAAAGAAGCAAAAATAAATATAAAAAAAGCACAAGTTGATAGCAAAATAAATATTTATGAAGGGGATGCGGTTGAAGTTTTACCTAGTTTATCTGATAAATATGATGTTGTATTTATAGATGCTGCAAAAGGAAAATATCCATTTTTTTTGAAAGAATCATTAAGAATGTTAAATACAAATGGAATTATTTTTGCAGATAACATTCTTTATAAAGGTTATGTTATGAGTGATTATAATAAGCATAAACAACGTACAGCTGTTAGAAATTTGCGTGAATATATTAAAGAAGTAAGTGAAAATCCTAATTTGGAAACTGAAATTTTAGAAGTTGGAGATGGCTTAGCAATAAGTAAAATAAAGTAAAAAATAATGCCAAACTTTTGGCATTATTTTTCATTTTCTTTATCTTCCTTATCTATTTGTTTATTAACAGTAATATTAGGAAATTTTTCAGCAATATATTTTTCAACATTAGAATATCCAATTCTTTTAAAATCACTATTATCATATTCAGGAAATTGTTCTAAATAAGATTGTAATCTATCAATAACAAGTTCGCCTAAATAAGTTAAAGTTCCTTTTTTATTCAAAATTTCAGAATAAGCAGTAATCAAATCTAATTTTGCTACAGCAGCAGTAGGATATCCTTTAGGTTTAGTCATCATGTGAGCTGAATCACACATATACATAGCTGGAGAAGCTTGTGAGGCTCTTCTAAAAATAACTTCATCTATTGGAGTTGATATTTCTTCATCAATGTACATATCTTTAAATTTTACATGTTGTTTTGCATCATTTATAACATCTAACGCATAAGTTTCTTTAGGATCTTCTTCAGAACTAGTTTTACCATCTAATATATCCAAATAGTAATCTAGTGGTTTTGTTGCAGTATCAGGATTTGCAAGTTCAAAAAAATCTCTGATTTTTAAAGATTTTCTACTTAAAGAACTGTGAGCTGCAGAGCCTACTTTTGCTTCATGGTATCTTTTACCAGATTGTAGCATTACTTCTATAGGTCCAAATGGTGTTTCTAAAACATAGTAAGTAGCTGCAAATCCATTGTCTTTTTCTGTAACTTTTTGATAGATTGCTTTTACATTTAATTTTGAAAATAGTTCATCTGACATTACTTTAGGAAAAGTTTCTTGTAAGACCTTAAAATGAACTTTGTCATAAGCTTTAGTACGCAAATCTGAAATTAAATCTTTTAAATCTTGCAATTGTCCAGAAGTAGCTGCTGTAGCAAATGTGGTTTTTGCTGAATAATTTGCTTCTAACGCATCTAATTCAGACTTATATGAAGGAGTACGTTCTTCTGTAAAATTATCAAAATTAATTTCTATAATATTGTTAAGGACTGATTTTTTGTATTCATAATAATCTTTTTCAGAGATAGTTCCAAACTTAAATTTGTCATCTAATTCATCTACAGAATTTAATATATTTCTAGAAAGTTTTATCATATCATTTATCTCTATAGTTCTGTAATCTTTATTTCTAGGAATGGTTCTATTAATGTTATTTAAAACTATAGTTAAAGCATCAATATCTTTGGATACTTCAAAATTATCAAAATCAAAACTTGAAGAGACATCGTTAGGGATTTGATTAGTTATTTCTTTGTCAATGTTTTGAATAAAGCTATCCATGCTTTTTACCCTAAATGGTATAAAAATAGAAAAATCAGGATACATTTTTTTATAAACCATAAAAATTGATGCTACCAAATTACACATATATTCTTGTATTTCATCAGTGTTTTTAGCATAATACATATCTATTAAATCAGGAATGTTTCCTTCAAAACTTTTTCGAAATTCAAGAGGGGTTAATTCTGAATTGCCTGTGTTTTCTGTATTTTCTGCGTTTTTTGCTTTTGTATTTTCTATTCTATACTTGCTTTTAAAATCAATATTATTACTCATTATTATCACTCCTATATTAAGATTATAACATCTATAAAATATGTAGTCAAATATAATTCACACAAAAAACACATTATAGTAATAAAAAAGAAACGAACTTAATGTATCATTTAAATGTAATAAGTTGAAATAGTAACCACTAACAAAAAAAGTTCATATTATAAACCATAGGGGGCAAAAAAATGTTGGAATTTGTGTTAAACACTGTATTTTGGACATTAGCTTTTTATGGTTTATTTGAGTTTATTAAAAATATTTTATATATAAGTACATATACAAAGTTAAAAGCTGATGGAATTTATTTAATATTGGCAGTAAAAAATCAAGAAGATAAAATAGAAGGATTTTTGCGTTCAATTTTATTTAAAATTTTATATGGAAAAGAGGATAATATAAAAAATATCATAGTAGCAGACTTAAAATCAAAAGATAAAACAAAAGAGATTGCTAAAAAAATGGGAGAAGATTATGAAATTTTAAAAGTAGTATCTTGGAAAGAATGTAAAGAAATAATTGATGGTGTTGATGTAGAATAAATAACATATATACATCATTTTTTCTTGAAAAAAACCATTATATATGATAAACTCGGTTAAAGCAATAAGAAAACAAGTATGATTAAAAGGAGCAGATACTTTGGAAATAGAAGGAGAAATAGAAGACATAATTTATCAAAATGAAACAAATAGCTATGTAGTTGCAAATTTCGGATTAGAAGATGAAATAATTACTATAGTAGGATATTTGCCATTTATAAATGTTGGAGATACACTAAAATTATATGGAAAATATGTTGAACACAAAGATTATGGAAGACAATTTAAAGTAGATACATTTGAAAAACTAATGCCAAAAACACTTTCATCATTACAGAGGTATTTAGCAAGTGGAAGTATAAAAGGAGTAGGTGAAGCTACAAGCAAAAGAATTGTAGATAAATTCAAAGAAGAAACAATACATGTATTAAAATATGAACCAGAAAAACTTGCGACAATAAAAGGTATTTCAGAAAAAAAGGCACAAGAAATTTCAGAGAGTTTTATAGAAAATTTTGAAATGTGGCAAATAGTTGGATTTTTAGAAAGATTTGGATTAGGAGCAGAACATGCAAAAAAAGTGTACAAGCAATTTGGTATGCAGGCAATAGAACAAATTGAATCAAATCCATATTTACTTTTAGATATAGCACGAGGAGTAGACTTTAAGCAAATAGATAAAATGGCATTAGACTTAGGATTTGATGTGGAAAATCATAAGCGTGTTGAAAGTGGTATAAAATATGGACTTATAAGAATTACATATAATGGGCATTGTTGTACCTTAAAAGAAAACTTAATATTATTTGTTAAAAATCTTTTAAATGTTAGCGAAGATATTATAAATAATTGTATAATTGATTTAAAAGCAAAAGAAGAAATATTTGTAGAAAAAAGAAATGAAAATGAAGAATGGGTATATTTAACAGATTACTATAAAACAGAGTTAAGTATAGTAGCAAGAATAACCAATTTGAATAGTGCAAAAAATTATAAAAAAATTTCAAATATAGAAAAAGAACTAAAAAAAGCAGAAGAAAAAATTGATATAGAATTATCAGATAAGCAAAGGGAAGCAATTAAATTAATTAATGAAAATAATGTAATTATTATAACAGGAGGACCTGGTACAGGAAAAACTACTATAATAAAAACAATAATTGATATATATGAAGAAAGAGAAAACAAGGTTGTACTATGTGCACCTACAGGTAGAGCAGCTAAAAAAATGACAGAAACAACAGGGAAAGAAGCTTCAACCTTACATAGACTTTTAGAAATTGGGAAAATAGATGATGATGATTTTATGAAAGATTATAATTACGATGGAACTCCTATAGATGCAGATGTAATAATTGTAGATGAGCTTTCGATGGTAGATATGTTTTTAATGAATTATTTACTTAAATGTATATATAAAGGAACGAAGTTAATACTAGTGGGTGACAGTGATCAATTGCCGTCAGTAGGACCAGGAAGTGTGCTAAAGGACTTAATTTTATCAAAAAAAATAACAACGGTACATTTAGATAAAATTTTTAGGCAAGCAGCAAAAAGTAAAATAATATTAAATGCTCATAGAGTAAATAGTGGAGATAGTTTTTTGCCAAAGGAGGAGCAAAAAGGGCTAAATGAAGACTTTTTCTTTATAGAAGAAAACAATCAAGAAATTATGCTAAATCAAGTAATTTCATTATGTACAGGAAGATTAAAAAGATATGGAAATTACGATTTTTTTAAGAATATTCAAGTTTTAACTCCAACTAAAAAGGGAATATTGGGAACAAAAGAATTAAATAAATTATTACAAGAAAATTTAAATCCAAACAATGGTACTTTAAAGGAAAAAAGCGCTAATGGAGCAATATATAGAGTAGGTGATAGAGTTATGCAAGTAAAAAATAACTACGATATGTATTGGGAAAAAGATATAGAAAAGAAAGAATACGGAAGTGGAGTTTTTAATGGAGAAACAGGAACAATAATAAATGTAAACAATACAGAAAAAACAGTTGAAGTTCAATTTGATGACGATAAAATTTGTTGGTATGAATTTTCAGAATTAGAACAAATTGAGCATAGCTATAGTATAACTATCCATAAAGCACAACGGAAGTGAATTTGATGTTGTAATTATGGTTATTCCGCAAGCTGCTCCAATGCTTTTGACAAGAAATTTACTCTATACTGGAATTACAAGAGCAAAAAAATTGCTTATTATAATTGGAAGTAAAAAAATTATAGATTTTATGATAGGAAATGTTGATAGCAAAAAACGAAATACAGGACTTGAATATAAATTAAGGGAGGAATAAAAAATACAACTATTAGACTTAGCTTTTCCACAAGTTTGTCGGAATTTGTGGAAAAATAGACAAAAATTCATTATGCAAAAAATGTGAAATTCTGCTTAAAAAACAAGCAGAATTTGTTATATATAAAAATGATAATTTACAAAATTATTTTGATAAACACATTTATTTTTTTAAGTATGAGGGAATAATAAGAAGGCTAATATTAAATTATAAATTTAATGAAAAATCATATCTTTTTAAAACTTTTACAAATTTTATGATAAAAAATGAAAATTTTTGTAGAATTGTAAAAAATTATGATATAATAATTTCAGTTCCTATTAGTAAAAAAAGATATAAACAAAGAGGGTATAATCAAAGCCTTCTAATTGCTAAAGAATTAAGTAAAAAACTTGATTTAAAACTAGTAAAAAATTGCTTATATAAGAACAAAAATATTGTGGAACAAAGTAAACTTGGTAGAGAAAAAAGAATGGAAAACGTTAAAGGCGTTTATAAGATTAGAAATTCAGAAATATTAAATAATAAAAAAATTTTACTAATTGATGATATTTATACAACAGGAAGTACTGTAAATGAATGTTGTAAAACCTTAATATATAATGCCAACATTAAAGAAATTGGCGTATTAACAATAGCAAAAGATTAAAAAGGAGATAGACTAGTATATGGAAGATTTTGTTGAAAGTATTTTAGATTATGTTAGGTCAGATTATACTGATTATGCAGTTATGATAAATGGTGAATGGGGATCACGGAAAAACACATTTTTGGAATAATAAAATAAAAAAGAAAATAGAGTCAATGCAATTAAATGGAAAAAGGTTTACTACTATCTATATGTCACTTTATGGAATATCAAACTTGGAAGAAATAAGCAAAAAAATATTTATAGAGACAACTCAACTAATGGATAAAAACTTAAGAAAATTCATGGACTCTAATGGGCAGACTACAATTCCAGAATATGCCAAAACAGGAATAGATATGGCAAATCTTTTTGGAGTTACAAAAAATGGAGATAAAGTGGATTACTCTGATTTCTTTTCTACAGATGACAAAGTCTTATGTTTTGATGATCTAGAAAGAGCAAATGTAGATGTAATAGATATTTTAGGTTATATTAATAATTTTGTTGAACATGATCATATAAAAACAATAATCATTTGTAATGAAAAAGAGCTTTCAACTAAATTTAAAAGTAGTAATTTAGAGATGAAAACATTTATTGCAACATATCTTTTAGATAAGCAAAATGAATTGGATAAAAATGATAAGCCAATGGTTGAAAAAATACAAGAAAAAATTGAACATGTATTTGATAAAGCTAATGATTATGAAAGAATCAAAGAAAAGCTTATTGGAGAAACCTTCGAATATGCACCAAAGTTTGATTATATAATAAATGGTATTTTAATGAGATATGAAAAAAATCCTCAATTAATTAGATTTTTAAGAGAGAATACAGGATTAATCATATCAACATTTAATAGAAGTGGAACTAGAAACTTAAGAATTTTAAAACATGCCTTAAACGACTTTGAAAAAATCTTTGACATGGTTTATAAATCATATCAAAATACTAGTAATAGAGTAATACAAACTATGTTAATATTCACTATAGCTGTATCATTTGAAATAAAAACTGGAAAAATAGTAAAAGAAAAATTTAGAAATATAAAAGATAACGAAGAATACAAGTCTATATTAGTTAGTTCAAGAGTTTTAATGGATAACAGACAATTCTATATAAAAGAATTTGATAATAACTATTATTATAATTTTAAATCAGAGTACAGATTCTTTAAATTTATAGAATACTATGTAAGAACAAGAATATTTGATAGTAAATTATTCAAAGAAAATATGGAATCAATAAGAAATACAGTAGATATTGAAAGTTTACCAGCTTATAGAAGATTATTAACAGAAGAATATTGGAAAATACCAGATGATCAATTCCCAGATCTAATTGATGAAATTATTGCAAATGTTAAAGATGGAAAAATAAAGTTAATAGAAATAGTAAAATTATATGCATATTTTAGTTATTTTGTAAGAAAAGATTTAATTGCATATAATTTAAGAGTATTGGAAAAAATATTTATAGGTGGAATGAATAAATCTTGGTTAAATTCCGAATATTGCCCAAATGTTGAAGAAGAATTAGGTAAGATTGCAATAGAAGATGTTGTAGATGATATGAAAGAAGTATTAGAACATTTTAACATTTTGAATTCAAGGTTATTAGAAAAACAATATATAGAAACTGCTAATAATGTATTTAAATGTATTCCTATGAAAATGGAAGCTTTCTATGACAAATTTGATAAAGAATGTATGGATATACCTATTTTTAAATATTATGATCCATATCAAATGTTTCAAAGAATTTCATGTGGTAGCAATGAAGATATAGTTAGAATTAAAGAAAAACTAATGATAAGGGCAGAAAGAGATAAGAATAAAATATTATATCCAGAAATTGAAAATCTTACTACATTAAAACAAATTATAGATGATTATATAAAAGGAAAAGCTCCTACAATAAAATTAGTTATGCTAGAAGACTTTTCAAATGAGTTAAGTATTATTTTAGAAAAATATAAAGATAATAATATAGAACAAGAAGAGAACATATAAAAAATTATTTTTTTAAAATGCTTTGTATATTTTTTTCCTAAATTGTCATAATAAGATTATAAACAAAAAATGAAATGATAGGAGGAAATATAATGAAAGCAACTGGAGTTGTTAGAAGAATAGATGATTTAGGAAGAGTAGTAATTCCAAAAGAAATAAGAAAAACTTTAAGAATAAAAGAAGGAGATCCTTTAGAAATATTTACAGATAGAGAAGGACAAGTAATTTTAAAAAAATATTCACCAATTGGAGAACTTTCAGAATTTGCAATTGGTTATGCAGAGACGCTATCTAAAACGACAGGTCATATAGCATGTATAACAGACAAAGATTCAATAATCGCTGTATCAGGTGGCTCTAAAAAAGAATTTTTGGAACAAGATGTAAGTCAAGAATTAGAACAATTAATGGAAGATAAAGAAGTTTATACAAGTAATGAAAATAGAAATGAGGCAATGCCAATTACAAAAAATGATAATCAAGAAAGAAAACACAATTCACAAGTAGTATATCCAATTGTTTCAAATGGAGATACAATAGGAACAGTTATATTGATGGCTAAAGATGCTAATACAAAAATGACTGATATAGAGAAAAAAGTAGCTCAATCAGCTGCCACTTTTTTAGGAAGTCAAATGGAAATATAACAAGATCTGTCAAAAGGGAAAAGCTCTTTTGGCAGATTATTTTTGCTAAATTATAATTAAATCTTGAATTATATATGGTTTTGTAGTAGAATATACAAGTAAAAAGCATAACATGAAATATACTTAATTCATATTAAAAAATGAAAAGAGGAATAAAATGAAAGCAATTGATATAAGAAACAAATATTTAAAATTTTTTGAAGGTAAAGGGCATAAAGTAATTCCTTCAGCACCATTAATTCCAGAAAACGATCCATCAGTTTTATTCACAACGGCAGGAATGCAACCATTAGTTCCATATCTATTAGGTCAAAAACATCCAGAGGGAACAAGACTTACAGATTATCAAAAATGTTTAAGGACAAATGATATAGATGAAGTAGGGGATAATAGGCATTTAACTTACTTTGAAATGCTTGGAAACTGGTCACTTGGAGATTATTTTAAAGAAGAATCAATACAGATGAGTTTTGACTTTTTAACAAAAGAGTTACAGATTCCAGTAGAAAAATTATCAGTTACTGTATTTGCAGGAGATAAAGATTGTCCAAGAGATGAAAAGGCAGCTGAATGTTGGAAAAAAGCAGGAATACTAGATGGACATATATATTATTATGGAAAAGATGATAATTGGTGGATTGCAGGAGAAGAAGGACCATGTGGACCAGATACAGAAATGTTTTATGACACAGGAAAGCCAGCGTGTTCGCCAGATTGCCAGCCTAGTTGCGATTGTGGAAAATACGTTGAAATATGGAATAACGTATTTATGGAATATTTCAAAGACAAAGATGGGAAATATACAAAACTTTCACAACAAAATGTTGATACAGGGCTTGGATTAGAAAGAATGGCAATGTTATTGCAAGGAGTAGATACACCATTTGATACAGAATTGTTTAAACCTGTTATGGAAAAATTAGAACAATTACAAAAAGTTGATATAATTGAAAGCAGAAGAATAGTTGCAGAACATTTGCGTTCAAGCATAATGATTATTTCAGATGGTGGAAAGCCAAGCAATGTAGATAGAGGTTATGTTTTAAGAAGACTAATACGTAGAATGGTTAGACACATGAACAAACTACAAATAGATTTAGTAGAAATTTCTACATTAATAGAAATATATATCCAAAATTTAAAAGAAATGTATCCAGAATTAGAAAAAAATAAAGAAATAATAATCAATACTATAGTAGAAGAAAAAGACAAATTTGTAAAAACTTTAGTTCATGGAGAAAAAGAGTTTATAAAAGCAATGAATAATAGTAAATCAGAAGGAAAAGCTAAGATAGATGGAAATGTAGTTTTCAAACTATACGATACATACGGATTTCCACCAGAAGTAACAAAAGAACTTGCAGAAGAAAATAATATGGAAGTTGATATGAAAGAATTTAATGAATTATTCAAAGCTCATCAAGAAAAATCAAGGCAAGGGTCAACACAAAAATTTAAAGGAGGTTTAGCTGGAAACAGTGAAATAGAAACAAAATATCACACAGCAACACACCTTTTAAATGCAGCATTAAAATTAGTTGTAGGACCTGATACACACCAAAGAGGCTCAAATATTACTACAGAAAGAATGAGATTTGACTTCAATTGTGATCATAAATTAACAGATGAAGAAAAACAAAAAGTAGAAGAAATAGTTAATCAATGGATAAAAGAAGATTTAGCTGTTACAGTAAAAGAAATGACTAAAGAAGAAGCACTAAAATCTGGTGCAGAATGTATGTTTATAGAAAAATATCCTGATATAGTTACAGTATATTCAATTGGAGATATTTCAAAAGAGTTATGTGGAGGACCACATGTAAAACATACAGCTGAAATAGGAACATTTAAAATAAAAAAAGAAGAAGCAAGTTCTGCTGGAATAAGACGTATTAAAGCTGTAATAATTTAATTAGTAATAATTAAAAGTTTAAAAGCATAAAAAAGAAAGGAAAGAAGAAAATGGATGATTGTTTATTTTGTAAAATTGCAAAAGGAGAAATACCTGCAAATAAAGTTTATGAAGATGATGATGTTTTAGCATTTTACGATATAAATCCAGTTGCAGCTATTCATATTTTAGTAATACCAAAAAAACACATAGCTTCTATAGCTCATATGGAAAAGCAAGATGAAGCTCTAGTTGGAAAGATTTATGGAATTATTAATAAAATTGCAGAGGAAAAAGGATTTAAGGAAAAAGGATTCAAAGTTATAGTAAATTGTGGTAAAGACGGAGGACAAGAGGTAATGCATATACATTTCCATGTTTTAGCGGGAGAAAATCTAAAAAATAAATTTATCTAAAACTATACACTTTTTTGTAAAAATATGTTATAATAAATATATAAAGGGAGAATTGGAGGTAAAATTATGTTTGAGAGTAAATATAATAAACTTTTAACTATAATTTTAGTAGTAGTAATAGTTTCAATAATTGGATTATTAGGTTTTTTAGGATATAATTATTTTGTAGAAAGTAACTCTACGCAAGAAGCTGCAGACTTTGTAGATAATTACACAGGAGATGAAGTAGCTACAGATTCAGGTATACCATCAAATCAAGGAACAAATTCAACTTCAGATAATGATAACAATCCATTAGATGAAATAGAAGGAACTAGTTCATCTGGAAATTCAACTAGTACAGCAACAAGTAGAGTTAAAAAGAAATATCAAGGTTATACTGTAGCAGGTACAATAAAAATACCAAAAACTAATGTATCATATCCTATATTAGAAAAACTATCAAATGGTTCATTAGAAAAATCAGTAGTATTACTTTATGGTGCAGGACTTAACCAAGTTGGAAATACTGTAATAATAGGACATAATTATAGAAATGGACAGTTTTTCTCAAATAATAAAAAATTAAGTAGTGGTGATAAAATTTATATTACAGATTATGAAGGAAAACAAAAAACTTACAAAATCTATAAAAAATTTCAAGCCACACCAGAAGATACATCATTCTATCAAAGAGATACAAATGGTAAAGCAGAAATAACACTTTCAACTTGTACAGATGATAGTAGTGCAAGATTAATTCTTTTAGCAAGAGAAGAATAATAATATAAATATAAATAAAGGAATTTATTAAAATTCCTTTATTTTTTTTTATAAATTGTGTATAATAAGAAAAATCGAGAAAGGAATACTGTAAGAAAAAATGAATAAAGAGCAAGCAAAAGAGAGAATAGAATATTTAAGAAAAACAGTAGAATATCATGCTAAAAAATATTATGATGATGATAAACCAGAAATATCCGATTTTGAGTATGATATGTTAATGGTTGAATTAAGAAATTTGGAAAAAGAATTTCCAGAATTTAAATCAAAGGATTCTCTAACCCAAAAAGTAGGAGGACATGTAAAAGAAGGATTTGAAAAAGTAGAACATGAAGTCCCATTGCAGAGTTTACAAGATGTATTTTCATTAGAAGAAGTTGAAGAATTTGATAAAAGAATTCAGGAAAAAGCTAAAGAAAATGGAATTACCGATGTTAAATATGTAGTAGAAACTAAAATAGATGGATTATCTGCAGCACTAGAGTATAAAAATGGTGAGTTTATAAAAGGAGCAACTAGAGGAAATGGTTTGATCGGAGAAGATGTTACAAATAATTTAAAAACCATAAAAACTATACCAAAAAGAATAAAAGAAAACATAGATATAACCGTTCGAGGAGAAGTTTTTATTTCTAAAAATGATTTTGAAAAAATGAATGAAGAAAGACAAGAAAATGAGGAAGAATTATTTGCAAATGCAAGAAATGCAGCAGCAGGGTCACTTCGCCAATTAGATAGTAAAATAACTGAAAAAAGACCATTGGATATATATATATTTAATGTACAAAAAATAGACGGAAAAGAGTTTAATTCACATTTCGAAGAATTAGAATTTTTAAAAGAGCAAGGATTTAATGTAAACCCTGTAAGAATACCATGTAATGACATAAAAGAAGTAAAAGAGGCAATCAATAAAATTGGCAAAATGAGAGAAGATTTAACATTTGGTATAGATGGAGCTGTTGTTAAAGTTGATAATTTAAAATTTCGTGAAATATTAGGCACAACAGCTAAAACTCCAAGATGGGCAGTTGCATATAAATATCCGCCAGAACAAAAAGAGACAATTTTAAAAGATATTATTTGTCAAGTTGGACGTACTGGTGTAATAACTCCAATGGCAATACTAGAGCCAGTAAAAGTTGCCGGATCAAAAATTTCAAAAACAACTCTTCATAATGAAGATTTCATAAAAGAAAAAGATTTAAAAATTGGAGATACTGTTTTAATCCAGAAAGCAGGAGATGTAATACCGGAAATTGTAAAAGTTGTAAAAGAAAAAAGGACTGGAAAAGAAATAAATTTTGAAATGCCAAAAGTATGCCCTGTATGTGGTTCTGAAGCTGTAAGAGAAGAAGGAGAAGCAGCCATAAGATGTACAGGAATAGAGTGTCCTGCAAAATTATATAGGAATTTAGTACATTTTGTATCACGAGAAGCCATGAATATAGACGGACTTGGAGAAAATATTATAAATGAATTACTAGAAAGAGAATTAATAAAAAACATAGAAGACATTTATGCATTAACGTTTGAAGATATAGCATCATTAAAGAAAAATGGAACAAAATTTGCACAAAATTTGATAGACAGTATTAATAAAAGTAAGGAAAATGATTTATATAGATTAATAACAGCATTTGGAATTAGGCATGTGGGAAGTAAAGCGTCTAAAGTACTTGCTAAAAAATATAGAACAATGGATAACTTAGCAAATGCTACATTTAATGAATTAAGTGAAATTAATGATATAGGTGAAGTTATGGCAAATAGCATAAGAGAATTTTTTATGCAAGATCAAACAAAAAAATTAATTAAAAAGTTAAAAGCTGCTAATGTTAATATGGAGTGTTTAGAAACGGAAAGTGGAGACAATAGGTTTGAAGGAAAAACATTTGTATTAACAGGCGGACTTGAAAATTTTACTAGAAAAGAAGCGGAAGATATAATAGAAAATTATGGCGGTAAAACATCTAGCTCTGTTTCTAAAAAGACCGATTATGTTTTAGCAGGAGAAGATGCAGGAAGTAAATTGGTAAAAGCGCAATCGCTTGGAATAACTATAATTAATGAAAATGATTTTAAAAAAATGATAGGAGAGTAAAATGCAAGAATATACATTTGAAATGATGTGGGAGGATTTAAATAATGGATACCAAATTTATTATACTTTTGTAAGAAATAGATATTTATTGTTTAAGACTGCTCCTAATTGCTATACACAAAAGTTGCTTTCAACTAATGATAAAAATCCTCAACCAAAAATGTCTATGTTGACTTTGAAAAGAGTTAAAGAAATGTTCCCCAATATGGAAGATATTGAGTATAAAATTATAAGTGAATAGAAAGGATGAATCAAAAATGACGGTAATAATTGATGGAAAAGAATTAGCAAAAAAAATTAGACAAAATTTAAAAATAGATTGTGATAATTTAAAAAATAAAGGAATATATCCAAAATTAGCAGTAATAATGGTTGGAGACAATCCTGCATCAAAAGTTTATGTAAGAAATAAAAATAAAGCTTGTGAAGAAGTTGGAATAGAATATGAGGAATTTCTATTAGGCGAAAATACAACTCAAACACAGCTAATTTCACTAATAGAAGATTTAAATAAAAGAGATGATGTAAGCGGTATATTGCTTCAAAGTCCTATTCCTAAAAATCTGGATATAAATGAAGCATTTAGAACAATATCATATAAAAAGGATGTAGATGGTTTTCATCCAACTAACGTAGGAAAACTTGCTTTGGGACAAGATACATTTGTATCTTGTACACCTTATGGTGTAATTAAAATGTTTGAAGAATATAACATTGAATTAGAAGGCAAAAATGTTGTAATACTAGGTAGAAGTAACATTGTTGGTAAACCATTAATTCAATGTTGCTTAAATAAAAATGCAACAGTTACTGTTTGCCATTCAAGAACTAAAAATTTAAAAGAATATACTAAAAAAGCTGACATAGTAATTTCAGCTATTGGAAAACCAAAATTTGTAACAGCAGATATGATTAAAGATGGAGCTGTTGTTATAGATGTCGGAATAAATAGAGATGAAAACAACAAATTATGTGGAGATGTTGATTTTGAAAATGTAAAAGAAAAAACAAGTTATATAACACCTGTTCCTGGAGGAGTAGGTCCTATGACTGTTGCAATGCTTATGAATAATGTTATTAAATCAGCCAATAATTTTGGAAAAATGTTATAACTATTAAAAATAAAAGAGAAGGGAAGTGATAAAATATACTAATGCATGAAATTCAAAAAATAACAATTCAAGACCAAAAGTATCCCAAGCTTCTTAGGCAAATATATGATCCACCAAAATGTTTATATATTCAAGGAAATATTGATATTCTAAATAATCCTAGTATTGCAATAGTTGGCTGTAGAGAACCAACCCAATATGGAAAAAGTGCTGCTAAATACTTTGCATACAATTTAGCAAAAAATGATTTTAATATTGTAAGTGGCTTAGCAAAAGGAATAGATAGCTTTTCACACATTGGAGCGTTACAAGCAAAAGGTAAAACTATTGCAGTTGTAGGATGCGGATTGGACATTATTTACCCAAAAGAAAATGAAAAATTAGCTAAGCAGATATTGGAAACAGGTGGGGTAATAATTTCAGAATACCCCTTAGGAACTAAACCTGATAAAAAGAATTTCCCTGCAAGAAATAGAATTATAAGTGGAATAAGCAGTGGAATTATAGTAGTAGAAGCAAAAGAAAAAAGTGGATCATTAATTACAGCAGACTTTGCAATGGAACAGGGTAAAGATGTATTTTCAGTTCCTGGAAATATAAATTCTTTAAATTCTATAGGAACAAACAATCTAATTAAAGATGGAGCAATTCCTGCAACAAATTATAATGATGTATTAAAATTTTTACAATTATGATATATTATTGCAAAAATTAATATCAAACAAACCCATAAAAAACAATATATTCAAGTAGTTTTGTCGTATTTTGTCGATGAAAAAAGCTTTACAAATCAAAAAAAGTATTGTATTATTTTTTTAGAGTTATTTTTATCAATATTTTTTCGAAAAAATTTTATCTTAAAAATTTCCAAAATTAAAAAAATTAAATAAAAGGTAGGTGAAGCTGTATGCATGATTAACTTTACCAAAAGATACATAAATACTGTAAGCTTAATTATTTCAATAATTATATTTTATATTTTAAATAATTATATTTTTTCTATCCAAAAAATTGATTCAAAAGAATTTTTTGTAATTAATCAATTTCAAGCCCAAATAGAACAAATAAAAAACAATAGTATTAAAGAAGGAACAAAAGAACAAGAAAATACTAATGAACAAAATGATAAAAATACTAATGAACAAAAGCAAAATGATGAAAATCGTATAAACGATCAAAAATCTTATGATTGGCAAATTGAAATACCAAAGATAAATTTAAAAGCTCCAATAGCAGAAGGAACAAGTATAGAAACAATGAATGCTTATGTAGGACATTTTGAAGAAACAACAAAAGATAATGGAAATATTGGGCTTGCAGCACATAACAGAGGTTATAAAGTAAACTACTTCCATGATTTAAAAAAATTACAAGAAGGAGATGAAATAATATATAAATATAAAGGCAAGCAAAGGAAATATGAAGTAAAAACACTAAAGATAATAAAAGATACAGATTGGACATTATTAGAAAATACAGAAGATAATAAAATTACACTTATAACCTGTGTAGAAAATCAACCAGAATACAGAAGATGCGTTCAAGCAGTAGAAATTTTGAATTAATAAAATAAGTTAGATAAAAGAAAGAGAGGATATAAATTGAAAAAAATAAAGAAGATATTAGTAACATTAATTACAATAATAGCAACACTTTTACTTAATTTTTTAGGATTAGAAAATAGCGTATATGCTGCAGAATTAGGAAGCAATATACAACTTAAAAATTCAGGAGATTGTGGAGCTCTATTAAAATATAAAGGAGTTGAAGTAGTAACAGCTTATGTAACATATAATGATAATGGAAAAGAATATCCTGCATATTGTTTAAATAGAAATCTTTCAGGAGTAGGAATGGTAGATGATTATGCAGTTTCAGTAAATAAATATGTAACAGATGTTGGTTTATGGAGAAGAATAATAAATGGTTATCCATATAAAACAATAAGTGAGTTGGGTTGTAAAACAAAATATGAAGCATTTAGTGCAACAAAACAAGCGATTTATTGTTATATACATGGAAATAAACCAAGTGATTATGAGGCAATAGGAGAGGCTGGAAAAAGAACATTAAATGCCATGAAATCAATAATTTCAAACGCTCAAAATTCAACTGAAACAAAATTAGAAACAACTATTACAATAAATAAAAATGTATCAACATGGAAAGAAGATGAAATAGATAAAAATTATGTTTCAAAAACTTATTCAGTAGAAGCAAATTCTGATTACAAAAATTATACAATATCTATAGAAAAAACGGCAAAATCAGATCTTCCAGAAGGAATAAAACTAGCAGATGAAAAAAATAAAGAGAAAACTACATTTAATAAAGGAGAAAAATTTAAAGTATTAATTCCAATAAGGAATTTAAACAATAATGGAGATTTTATATTAAATATAAAATCAGAATTAAATACAAAACCAATACTATATGGTAAAGCACCAAAATCTAATTTACAAGACTATGCATTAACAACTTTAGAATACGAAGAAGGAAAATCATCTATTCAAGACAGTTATGGTGAAAATAAAACGAAAATAGTTGTATATAAACAAGATAAAAATACTAAAAAGCCATTAGAAGGTGTTGTATTTGATTTATTAGACGAAAATAAACGAGTAGTAAATTCCGGGTTAAAAACAAATTCTGAAGGTAAGATAGAAATTAAACCTATTTTACCGGGAAAATATTATTTGAGAGAAGTAAGTACATTAGACGGATATATTCTATATGATGAAGATATTGAGATTAATGTTGAATTAAATGAAGAATTCAACATTACAGTAAACAATTCTAAAGAAACAAAAATAGAAGTAGAAAAATCTGAAAAAGAAGTTACGGTAAGTAAACAATTGCAAAAGACAGAAGTTAAAAGCACTAAGACTGTAAAGAAATTACCAGTAACTGGGATGTAGAAAAAACAAAAGTCAATGAATTTTTATGTAAAATTCATTGACTTTTTGCCACTTTCGTTGTATTATATAGATATTAAAAATTATGTTTTTAAAATCCTAAGGAGGAAAGTTATGGGAGAAGTAATTGTTATAACATCAGGAAAAGGTGGAGTAGGAAAAACAACAACAACTGCAAATCTTGGATCAAGCTTGGCCGTTGAAGGTAAGAAAGTTGTACTTGTAGACACTGATATTGGTTTAAGAAACCTAGACGTTGTAATGGGACTAGAAAACAGAATAGTATATGACATAGTAGATGTTGTAGAAAAAAAATGCAAACTAAGACAAGCTTTAATAAAAGATAAAAGATTCAAAGAATTATACCTACTACCAGCAGCCCAAACTAGAGATAAAAGCGCCGTAAATGAAGAACAAATGAAAGAATTAACAAGCACACTAAAAGAAGAATTCGATTACATACTTATAGATTGTCCAGCAGGAATTGAACAAGGATTTAAAAACGCAATAGCAGGAGCAGACAGAGCAATAGTAGTAACAACTGCAGAAATTTCAGCAATAAGAGATGCAGACAGAATAATTGGATTATTAGAATCATCAGAAATTAAAAATCCAGAATTAGTAGTAAACAGAATAAGACCTAATATGGTAAAAAAGGGTGAGATGATGGATGTTGATGACATTGTTGACCTTCTATCAATAGATCTTATTGGTGTTGTTCCAGATGATGAATATATAATAACACAAACAAATAAAGGAGAACCTGTAATCCAAAATAGAAAAGCTCCATCAGGTAAAGCCTACATAGAAATTGCCAAAAGAGTATTAGGCGAAAAAATAGAAGTAACAATTCCAGGAAGGGAAACAGGCTTTTTTGCAAAAATAAAAAGATTATTTAAGAAATAAACTACAATGAGATTTGGAGGAGTAATAAACAATGTTTGAAAACATATTAAAGTTTTTCAAAAAAGGACAGAAAGGTAAAACAGATACAACAGATTCAAAAAGTGCAGCTAAAGAAAGATTGCATTTAGTTTTGATGCAAGACAGAGCAAACGTTTCAGCAGACTTTCTAGATTTAATGAAACAAGAAATAATAGAAGTAATAAAAAAATATATAGAAGTAGACGAAAGTGCAATAGATGTTAGACTAACAAATAAAGAAAATGAAGATGGAACAAATGGTGCGCCTGCTTTATATGCCAATATTCCTATTTTAAATATAAAAAACGATGCAAGAAAAATTAATAGCAAAAATAAAGATATAGAAAAAAATAGTAAAAAAGATAATAACAATCAAGAAGTCAAAAATGAAATAATAGAAGAGAATAAAGAGGAGACTAAAACAGAAAATAAAAAAGAAGATAAAGAACAAAATAAAACAGAAAGTAAAAAAGAGAATAAAGAACAAAATAAAACGGAAAAGGAAGATAATAAAAGTAAGGAAAAACCATTAAATGATAATAAAGATAAAAAAGACAATAAAGATAATAATGATATAAAAGAAATCGAAGAGAATAAGGAAAATACAACAGAAAACGAATAAAAGGAAAAATAAAAAATGAGAAAAAGAGAGTTAAAAAACATGGAGTGGTGGGTATTAATAATTGCCCTCATTTTATGTGCTATAGGTCTAGTTGCTTTATTTTCTGCAACTCAAGAAAATAATTATGATTCATTTTACAAACAATTAATTTGGCTAGTAATAAGCCTTATAATCATGATATTTTTTATAACAATTAATTATGAATCAATTGTTAAAGTATCACCAATTTTTTATATAGCATTTTTAGTATTACTGGTGGCGGTATTATTTACTAATCCTATAAATGGTGCAACAAGCTGGTTTGATATAGGTTTTTTTTCTTTTCAACCAAGTGAATTTGCAAAAGTATTTGTAATATTATTTTTAACTTTTATAATTTCTAAAATTCAAGCAAAGCGAAAAGAAAATATAAACAAAATATCAAGGTTACTATTAATTTTAATTGCAATTGGAATACCAATTATTTTAATAGTAAAAGAGCCAGATTATGGTACAGCAGCTGCATTTATAATTGCATTTATAATGATGTTATTTACCGCAGGAATAGATAAAAAATATATAATTGCAACAATTTTATTAGTAGTTGTAGCAGTTCCATTATTATATAATTTTGTTTTGCCAGAGCATGCGAAACAAAGAATTGATGTATTTCTTAATCCAGAATTAGATCCAAGAGGGGCAGGATACAATATATTACAATCCAAACTTGCAATAGGAGCTGGTGAACTTACTGGAATGGGAGTGCTAAAAGGTAATCAAACACAACTTGGTTTTCTATATCCTAAAACAACAGATTTTATATTTTCTGTTATTAGTGAAGAAATGGGATTTGTTATATCATGTACTATTATAATATTATATGTTGTGCTAATAACAAAATCATTATATATTGCCAAAACTGCCAAAGACAATACAGGATCACTTATTGCCTCCGGAATAGCAGGAATATTTTTATTTCATATGCTTGAAAATATTGGTATGGTTATGGGATTACTCCCAATAACTGGTGTACCGTTGTTATTTGTTAGCTACGGAGGAAGTTCGTTAATAACAAGTTTTATATGTATAGGATTGTTACTTAACATTAGTGGAAAGAGGCAAAAAACTATTTTTGTTAAATAGATTAAAGGAAAGCATAAATAATGTATTTAAAAAAATTAAAAATAGGGAATGTAGAATTAGAAAATAATTTAATATTAGCTCCAATGGCAGGTGTAACAGACCTGCCTTTTAGGGTATTATGCAAAGAACAAGGAGCCGGAATGGTTTGTACAGAAATGGCAAGTAGTAGAGCTATATTTCATAATGATGAAAAGACTAAAAAATTGCTTAACACACAAGGGGAAAAAAGACCAATCAGTTTTCAAATTTTTGGAAGTGACGAAGAAACGATGGGTTATTCTGCTGAAATATTAAGTGAATTTGCAGATATAATTGATATTAATATGGGATGTCCAGCTCCAAAAGTTGTAAAAAATGGTGATGGAAGCAAATTGCTATTAGATTTAGAAAAAGCAGAAAAAATAATTCAAGCAGTAGTAAAAAATGCTACAGTTCCTGTAACGCTAAAAATAAGAAAAGGATGGGATAAGGAACATGTGGTAGCTACACAAATAGCCCAAATTGCAGAAAAAAATGGAATTTCGGCTATAACAGTTCATGGAAGAACCAGAACAGAGTTCTTTTCAGGAGAAGTTGATTATGATATTATAAAAAAAGTAAAAGAGACAGTTAAAATACCAGTAATAGGAAATGGAAATATTGTAGATGGTCAATCTGCTAAAAAAATGTTTGAAAAAACTGGCGTTGATGGAATTATGATTGGAAGAGGAAGTTTAGGCAATCCATGGATATTCAAGAAAATCAAGTATTTTTTAGAAACAGGTGAAGAACTAGTATGTCCATCTATAAAAGAGAGAAAGTTAGCAATTGAGAAACATATAAGACTTTCAACAGAAGAAAAAGGAGAAAATGTTGCAATACACGAAATTAGAAAACATATATCTTGGTATACAAAAAATTTGCCAGATTCAAGTGAATTTAGAAATAAAGTAAATCATACTCAAACAAGCATGGAACTGTTTGAATTAATAAATGAATATTTTAAAAATTTATAGAATAAAAATGTTTTAAGAATGTTTTTATTCTATTTTTTTAAACTAAAAATGAAAGGGTGAAGAAAATATGAAAAATAAAAAAATAATCCTGTTTATAGTAATGTTGATATTAATTATAATAATTATTAGTGTTTTTTTTATAAATAAGAGTAAAACTACAAAAATTGGAAAGAATAGTAGTAGTCAAGAAATCGTAGATTATATTTTAAATATTAGTTCCTATGAAGTAACAATAGAAGCAGAAATAAAAAGTAATAAAAATTCTAATAAATATATACTAAAACAACAATACATAAATGATGGAACATCAACACAAGAAGTTTTAGAACCTAGCAATATAAAAGGAGTAAAAATTATTAAAAGTGATAATAATTTAAAGCTAGAAAATACTAATTTAAATTTAACTTCAATTCTAGAAAATTATGATTACATTGCAGATAATGTATTAGATTTATGTTATTTCATAGAGGATTATAAGCAATCGCAAGATTCAAATTATGAAGAAAAAGACGATCAAATAATAATGACAACCAAAACCAATAATGAAAACAGATATACTAAAAATAAAACATTATATATAGATAGAAAAACAGGAAATCCAATAAAAATGGAAGTTAGAGATGTTAACAAAAATACTACAGTTTACATATTATATAAAGAAGTAAAGATAAATAGTTTAGATAAAAAAAATATTTTAGCTTTTAATTTATATAATATGTCAAAAGAGGTATAATATATAAATTCTTTACTTTAACTAATATTTAAAATGCGAATATGAGCTTGATAAATAAAGTAATATTAGGAGTGAAGAATATGGTAATAAAAAGAGGAGATATGTTTTATGCAGATCTTAGCCCAGTAGTAGGTTCAGAACAAGGGGGAGTTAGACCTGTTTTAATAATACAAAATGATATGGGAAATAAATACAGTCCAACTGTAATAGCTGCTGCAATAACTTCTCAACAGAATAAAGCAAAGCTTCCAACTCATATTGAAATTGATTCAGAATCATGTGGATTAAAAAATAATTCTGTGGTTTTAACTGAACAAATACGTACTATTGATAAAAGTAGACTTAGGGAGAAGATAGGGCATATAAATGATGAAGAAATTATTGGTAAGGTAAATAATGCATTAGGAGTAAGCTTTGGATTAGGTGAATAACGATGTCAGAGGAATTTCCTTTGACATTTATTTTTTTTATAAAAAAAGTGGAAATTTACTGAAAAATTTGATATAATGCAATTTATAAAAATAAAGAGGAGAAATGAGCAATGGATTACAAAGATTTAGCAAATTTAATATTTCCAGATGCTAAGGAAATATCATATTATGAAGAAAAATATCCAAGAAGAAATTTACCAGAAGGAGCAATCGTTACAAGATATGCGCCAAGTCCAACAGGATTTATGCATATTGGTGGACTATATCAAGGACTAATATCAAAAAAATTAACAGAACAAACTCAAGGTGTATTCTTTTTAAGAATAGAAGATACAGACCAAAAAAGAGAAGTAGAAAATGGTGTTACAGAAATAATAAACTCATTAAAACAATATGGGTTAGAAGCAGATGAAGGTTGTACAAGTGAAACCGAAGAAGTAGGAAATTATGGACCTTATAAACAATCTTTAAGAAAAGAAATTTATCAAGCGTATGCAAAATATTTAATTGGTTTAGGAAAGGCTTATCCATGTTTTTGTTCAACAGAAGAAATAGAAGAAATAAGAGCTAAACAAGAAAATGCTAAAATAAGACCTGGCTATTATGGAGTTTGGGCTAAATGTAGAACAATACCAGTTGAAGAAGCTGTTAAAAGAATACAAAACGGTGAAAAATATATTATAAGATTTAAATCACCAGGCAGAGAGGACAAGAAAATAAAACATAAAGATGTTATAAAAGGTAATGTTGAATTTCCTGAAAATGATCAAGATATAGTAATAATTAAGGCAGATGGACTTCCTACATATCATTTTGCTCATGTTGTTGACGATCATCTAATGGGAACAACACATGTAATAAGAGGAGATGAATGGTTATCTTCAGTACCTTTACATTTGCAATTATTTTATGAAATGGGATTTAGAGCACCTAAATATGCTCACATTGCACCAATTATGAAAAATGATGAAGGAAATAAGAGAAAACTAAGTAAAAGAAAAGATCCAGAAGCAGCAGTTAGCTATTATTCAGAACTTGGAATTCCAAAAGAAGCGGTAAAAGAATATCTAATAAATATTGCAAATTCCAATTTCGAAAATTGGAGAAGAGCAAATCCAGATAAACCATTAGAAGAATTTGACTTACAATTAAACAAAATGAGTGTAAGTGGAGCACTTTTTGATATAGTAAAATTATTAGATGTATCTAAAATTGTTATATCAAAAATGACAGCAGAGGAAGTTTATGAAAATGCTTATAATTGGGCATCTAAATATAATGAAGAATTAAAAAAATTACTTGAAAATAAGGAATATACTCTAAAAGTATTTGCAATAGAAAGAGGTAACAAAAAACCAAGAAAAGACATAGCCAAATGGGAAGACGTAATGTCAAACATAGAATATATGTATGATGATATTTTCTATAATAAAGAGCAAAAACATGAATACCAAGTAATTAATGAAAAAGAAGATATTTCTAAAATATTATCATTGTATATAGAAAAATATTATAATGAAAATGATGATAAACAAACTTGGTTTGATAAAATAAAAGAGCTTGCTGGAGAACTAGGATATGCAAAAGAAGTAAAAGAATATAAAGCAAACCCAGATGCTTATAAAGCTCATGTTGGAGATGTAAGTACAGTAATAAGAGTTGCTTTAACCGCTAGAACAAATACTCCAGATATGTACGAAATAATGAAAGTGCTAGGAAAAGATAATGTAATAGAAAGATTACAAAAAGAAATACAAAGATTAAATTAGTAAATCTTGGCACTTAGAGGATGTGAATAATAATGGAATATAATGTTGGAGACATTGTAAGAACAAAAAAACAACACCCTTGTGGAAGTAAATTATGGGAATTAACTAGAGTAGGTGTAGATTTTAAATTGAAATGTCAAGGCTGTGGACATGTTATAGTGCTAGAAAGACAGAAGGCTTTAAAAGTAATTACTAAAAAGATAGAAAGTTAATATATTGTCGAATTTTGTAACAATTTATTGCTTAATTCATACAATATAATATAGCAAAATGATTGCTATATTGGAGGTGGATTAAGTTATGGAGCCACAAGAACAAAAAATATATTGTTATTGCAATAAAGATTGTAACAAAGATTGCCAAAAAAGAAATTGTATAGGAAAAGCTGTTGCAATATTTTTTGTCGCATTTGCTATAACAATAGGATTAATAATAGGAGCAGCATTAAGTGAAGCAATATTAGGTGCTTTAGCAGCAGTAATAGTTTTAGCTATAGTACTTTTTATACTATTTGTAGTAGCTTTGATTTTGCAATATTGTAAGAGACGTTGTTAACTCTTAAATATAATATCTTTCGGGTCAGTTGATATATCGGCTGGCTCGATTTTTGTGTCATCGGTTCCGGGTTTGAGTGACACATTTTGTGTCAATGGTTCCGGGTTTGAATGACACAAACTTTTGCAATTTTTATTATAATAGCTTGAAATATAGCAAAATATGAGATATAATTCAAAATGTAATAACAAAAGGAGGAGATTTACCATGATAGATATTAAATTTTTAAGAGAAAATCCTGAAGCTGTTAAAGAAAATATCAAGAAAAAATTTCAAGACCAAAAGCTAATTTTGGTAGATGAAGTTATTGAGTTAGATCAAAAAAATAGAGAAGCTCAGCTAAAAGGAGATAAATTAAGAGCAGAGAGAAAAAATTTAAGTGCACAAATTGGTGGATTAATGAAAGAAGGAAAAAAATCTGAAGCAGAAGAAATAAAATCAAAAGTGCAAAAAATAAATGAAGAACTAGAAGAAAATGAAAAACTAGAAGAAAAATTTTCAGAAGAAATTAAGCAAAGAATGATGAAAATTCCAAACATTATGCATGAATCAGTACCAATTGGAAAAGATGATAGTCAAAATGTAGAAATTAAAAAATTTGGAGAACCAATAGTTCCAGATTACGAAGTGCCATATCATGGAGAAATAATGGAAGCCCTTGGAGGACTTGATTTAGATAGCGCAAGAAGAGTTGCAGGACAAGGCTTTTATTATCTAATGGGAGATGTAGCAAGGCTTCATTCAGCAGTCCTAACATATGCAAGAGACTTTATGATAAATAAAGGCTTTACATACTGTGTACCTCCTTTTATGATAAGATCAGATGTTGTAACAGGAGTTATGAGTTTTGAAGAAATGGATGCAATGATGTACAAAATAGAAGGTGAAGATTTATATCTAATTGGAACTAGTGAGCATTCAATGATTGGTAAATTTAAAGATCAAATATTAAAAAAAGAAGATATGCCATATACAATGACATCATATTCACCTTGTTTTAGAAAAGAAAAAGGGTCACATGGAATAGAAGAAAGAGGAGTATATAGAATACATCAATTTGAAAAACAAGAAATGATTGTAGTTTGTGAACCAGAAGATAGTTGGGATTGGTACGACAAAATGTGGTCTTATACAGTAGAATTTTTCAGAAGCATGAATATTCCAGTTAGAACTTTAGAATGTTGCAGTGGAGATTTAGCTGACTTAAAAGCAAAATCATGTGATGTAGAAGCATGGTCACCAAGACAACAAAAATATTTTGAAGTAGGAAGTTGTTCAAATCTTACAGATGCACAAGCAAGAAGATTAGGAATTAGAATAAAGGGGGAGAAAGGAAATTATTTTGCACATACTTTAAACAATACAGTTGTGGCTCCACCAAGAATGCTTATTTCTATTATGGAAAATAATTATAATCCAGAAGATGGAAGCGTTACTGTTCCCGAGGTTTTAAGACCATATATGGGAGGATTAGAGAAAATAGTAACTAAAAAATAGAATAATAAATAATTATTCTATGCAAGGAGGAAAATTCAAATGGTAAATAAAATAAAACCATGTGTTACAGCTGTAGTAGGAAGCTATTGGGGAGATTGTGGTAAGGCAAGAATTGCTGGCTTTGAGGGTAGTGATGCAGTCTTATCTTTAAGAACACAAGGAGGCAATAATGCAGGACATACGGTATATTATAATGGAGACAAAATACCACTTCATTTAGTACCTGGTGGTATAATATATCCACAAGCAACTGCAATTATATGTCATGGTGTAGTAGTAGATCCTAAAGTTCTACTAGAAGAAATAAAATTATTATCAAAATATGTAGATATAACACCAACTAAATTAATTATATCAGATAGAGCACATATAATTATGCCATATCATATTGATTTAGATAAACTTCAGGAAGAAAAAAGAGGAGCAAATAAGATAGGAACTACTAACAGAGGTATAGGACCATGTTATCAAGATCAAGCAGGAAGAATTGGGCTTAGATTTCAAGATTTATTTAGACAAAAAGAAGACTTACAAAATAAAATTAAGCTAATTCTTAAATTCCATTCTAATGAACTTGAAACAATAGGAATTAAATATACTGTTGAAGAAATTTATGATTATTGTATTGATATAAGAGAAAAACTTAAAGTTTGGATAGGAAACCCTGATAATTTAATTGCTAAAACATTGCAAGAAGGTGGAAAAATTGTAATTGAGGGTGCTCAGGCTGACCATTTAGATATACTTAGTGGAGATTACCCTAATTGTACAAGTTCACAATGCAACCCATCAGGGGTTTTATCAGCAGCAGGTATCGGACCATTATATGCAAAAAAAGTAATAGCAGTTATGAAAGCTTACTGCTCAAGAGTTGGTAATGGACCATTTCCAACAGAACTTAGTGGAAAAGAAGGAGATATAATTAGAGAATTTGGACATGAATATGGTACAACTACAGGAAGACCTAGAAGATGTGGCTGGTTAGATTTAGTTGCATTTAGTCCATTAAGAGGATATTCTGATATTTGCTTAAACCATTTAGATACAATAGGTTTAATTGGTAAAGAACTTGGACATATTAAGATATGTACAAGTTATAAATATCAGGGAAATGAAACAAAAATATTCCCTTCAAATATGGAAGTAACAAAGGAGATTCCTATTCCAAATTATCATATTTTTGAAGGTGGATGGGAGATTCCTAAAAATTGTAAGACATTTGAAGAACTTCCTAAAAAGGCTAAAGAATATATAGAATTTATTGAAAATTATACAGGCGTTCCTGTTACATATATTGGAGTTGGACCAAATAATGAAGATACAATTGTAAGATAATATGCAAAAAGGTTCCGGGTTTTGTGTCATCCAAACCCGGAACCATTGACACAAAACCCGGAATCTTTGTCACATTTTTATTCTTTTATATCTAATTGTATATGCACATCTCTTAATTGTTCTCTTTTTACATTACTTGGAGATCCCATCATAACATCTTGAGCTTTACTATTTAAAGGGAATGCAATAACATCACGAATAGTATCTGAATCACTAAGAAGCATAAGCATTCTATCTAAACCGGGAGCAACACCAGCATGAGGTGGAGCACCGAATTGAAAAGCTGTATACAAAGCACCAAATTTTGTTTTTACTTCTTCTTCAGTATAGCCTGCCATTTCAAAAGCCTTAATCATAATATCAATATCATGATTTCTAACAGCGCCAGAAGAAAGTTCAATACCATTACATACAATATCGTATTGATAAGCTAGTATTTCTAAAGGATCTTGTTTTTCTAAAGCTTCTAGTCCACCTTGTGGCATAGAAAATGGATTATGGCTAAATGCTATTTTTTCATGATCATCTAACTCAAACATTGGGAAGTCTATAATCCAACAAAATTGGAATACATCTTCGTCAATCAAATTTAATCTTTTTCCAAGTTCAGATCTTATTTGTCCTGCAAGTTCTGTAGCTCTTTTTTCGTTATCAGCAATGAAGAATATAGTATCATCCTTTTCCAAATTAGCTAATTTTAATAATTCTTTTTTCAAATCATCTGGAATGAATTTATCTATTGGACCTTTGTAACTTAAATCTTCTTGAACTTCCAAATAACCAAGTCCACCCATTCCAATACTCATAGCATATGCAAGCATTTTCTCATGGAAACCTTTAGACATATGACCTTTTACTTTTATAGCTCTAACAGTTCTATCTATGAAAGGTTTAAATGTACATTTCTTAAAGAAATCAGACAAATCTATAATATATAATGGATTTCTTAAATCTGGTTTATCTGTACCGTATTTTAACATTGACTCTTTATATGGAATTCTAGGAAATGGGTAAGAGGCAATTTTCTTGTTAGAGAATTTTTTGAATGTATTATACATAACAGGTTCAATTGCTTCAAAAACATCTTCTTGAGTTGCAAATGCCATTTCCATATCTAATTGATAGAATTCACCAGGAGCTCTATCTGCTCTTGCATCTTCATCCCTAAAACATGGAGCTATTTGATAATATTTATCTATTCCAGAAACCATTAAAAGTTGTTTGAATTGTTGTGGTGCTTGAGGAAGGGCATAAAACTTTCCAGGATGCAAACGACTAGGCACTAAGTAATCTCTAGCTCCTTCAGGAGAAGAGTTTGCGAGAATTGGTGTTTGCACTTCTAAAAATCCTAGTTCATTCATTTGTTCTCTAATATATTTTATTACATTTGCACGTAATATCAAATTATTTTTTATTTTGTCATTTCTAATGTCTAAATATCTATATTGAAGTCTCAAATCTTCTCTTATATCTTGATTTGAGTTGATTTCAAAAGGAAGATTTTTTGTCCTTTTTCCTAATATTTTTATTTCTTCTATTCTAATTTCAACTAAACCTGTAGCTATTTTTGGATTTATTGTTTCTTCATCTCTTTTTCTTACTGTTCCATATACTGTAACAGTTGATTCTAAAGGAATATGAGATGCAAAGTCGACATCATCAGGATTTCCAGATGTAACAACCTGTGTTACTCCATACATATCTCTAATGTCTAGGAATACTAGTCCCCCAAAATCACGGATTGTTTGAACAAATCCTGCTATTCTTACTTTTTTGCCAACATCTTCCAAAGTAATTTGATTGCAGTTATGTGTCCTGTATTCGTTTTCTTTCATTTTAAAACCTCCATTATAAAAAAGTCCATGCGAAATCGCAAGGACGAAGTAATTTCCGCATTTTTATGTATATTATTTTACACAGTATTTCCGGATTTGTCAAGATTTATACATAAAAATATATTGCAAAAAAACAGTTATATTGATATATTATAATAAAAGTATAGGAGAATAGTATGAACTTACAAAGAATAGATGATTATATTAACGCATATGCAAAAGCAATAGGCATGCCAGAAGAGTATATTGAATATGTTAAAGAGTTAATGAAAAGAAGGATAGAGAAATATGAAAAAATTTATCCATATATAACAACTAAAGAAGATGATTATGACAAATATATTATAAAACCAAAAAATGGAATATATACTACAGAAGATTTTTTATTGAACAGATTAATGAGAAATGTATGGTATGTAGAATCTGGTCCTCAAACTGAAGGACAATATAATATGGATGGGATGAGCATTAGTTTTAATAAGGAAAAGATAGAACAAACACTAAAAGAGAGATTTCCTGACAATTATATTCAATCTGAAGAAATGAAAAATATAGCAAGAAAAAAAATTATAAGTCATGAGTTAGGGCATGCATTACAAACATCTTATACAAAATCAGCACTAAATAACATACATAAGTCAATTTATAAGAAAATTATTGAAGAAATACAAAAAATAAATAATGGGCAATATAGGTCTGAAATAAATACGTATGAACAAATAAATAAAATAAAGTTTGGTAAAATAGAGCATTTTATCCATTCAGGAATTCTTTATGCAACAGATGTCTCAAATGTAAGAAATTATAGAGAAGTGAATGGAATAGTTGATTTAAATGAAATTTTTAATGAAACAGAAAGTTTGGAAACTGTTGATGCTAAAATCCAAGGTAAAAAATATTATAGAAATGATACATATTATAATATAAGAAATGGCGAAAGCAGTAATTGCGATATTACAAATTATGGAGATATAATAAAAATGCTTTTGGGGGATAAATTAACATTTGTAGGTATGTATATAAATCCGAGTATATTGTACCAAATATTTAATAAAAGATATAGAAGAATATTTCAAGAAGAGTTTGAAAGTAATAAAACACCAATAGAAATCTTGTCAAATTCAATTAAAAAAATAAAAGAGACACAATCTTATGAAGAGAGAATAAAATTAGAAACAGCTTTAACAAAATGTTTTGAAAGACGAATAAAAAAACAAATTGGACAAGCAGACCCTATTACTTTGCAATCAAGAGTTGAATATTTTAGGACAATGGTATTAAATAGTGAAAATGCAATCATTAGGCATAGTTTAGAACATTTAAATATTTTAGATTTTTTACAAAGAGATATTATACAAAGTGATTTAGAAAGATGATAATACTTATTAATAAAATTATAACAAACTCTTGTAATTTTTAAAAATGCATTATATAATAAGAAACAAATTGATGATAAGGAGAAGATATTTATGCAAGTTAGTAAAGAAGAAATTTTGCACATAGCAAATTTAGCAAGATTAAACTTAGAAGAAAATGAAATTGATCAGTATATTGATAATTTGCAAAATATATTAAATTTTGCAAATATCGTAAATAATGCACCAATTGAAGGTTTAGATATAACAATAGGAACAAATGAAGCAAAAAATGTATTTAGAAAAGATGAAATAGAAGTATTTGAAGACAATAAAGCATTATTACAAAATGCACCAAGTCAAGAACAAAATATGTTCAAAATACCAAAGGTTATTCAATAGTGTGTCAACGGTTCCGGGTTTGATTGACACATTTTGTGTCAATTAAACCCGGAACCGTTGACACAAAATAATAGGAGGAAAGTAAATGGATATTACAGAATTAACAGTTCATGAATTGCAAGAAAAATTAGCAAATAAAGAACTTACTATAACAGATATAACAAAGGCGTATGTGGATAGGATTAATGATAAAGAAAAAGATGTACAAGCATTTGTTACAACATTAACAGATGAAGCAATGAAACAAGCAGAAGAAATTCAAGCAAAAGTAGAAAATGGAGAGATAAGTGGAAAGTTTGCAGGAATTCCGATAGGAATAAAAGACAATATGTGCACAAAAGGAGTAAAAACAACATGTTCATCTAAAATGTTAGAGAACTTTGTTGCTCCATATGATGCTACAGTTGTAGAAAAACTAAATGAAGAAAATATAATTAATTTAGGAAAACTAAATATGGATGAATTTGCTATGGGAGGTTCTACAGAATATTCATATTTTAAGAAAACAAAAAATCCATGGGATTTAAGAAGAGTACCAGGAGGGTCTTCTGGTGGATCTGCAGCAGCTGTTGCAGCAAACATGGTACCATGGGCTTTAGGATCAGATACAGGAGGTTCAATTAGACAACCATCAAGTTTTTGTGGTGTAGTTGGATTAAAACCTACTTATGGGTTAGTTTCAAGATATGGTCTAGTTGCATTTGCATCTTCACTTGATCAAATAGGTCCTATAACAAAAGATGTAAGAGATTCAGCAATGTTGTTAAATCTTATTGCAGGGCATGATAGAAGAGATACAACATCAAGTGAAATAGAGAAAAAAGACTATACAAAAGCCTTAAAAAATGATGTTAAAGGATTAAAAATAGGTGTTCCAAAAGAATTTTTTGGTGAAGGAATAAATGAAGAAGTAAAGAAAAAATTAGAAGAAGCAATAGAAAAATATAAAGAATTAGGAGCAGAAGTAGAAGAATTTTCATTAAACGTAGCCGAGTATGCATTAGCTGCATACTACATTATTGGATGTGCTGAAGCAAGTTCAAATTTAGGTAGATTTGATGGAATTCGTTATGGATACAGAACGCCTGAATTTAAAGACCTAAAAGAAATATATAAAAAATCAAGAAGTGAAGGATTTGGAGCAGAAGTAAAAAGAAGAATTATCCTTGGTACTTATGTGCTATCTTCTGGATATTATGATGCATATTATAAAAAAGCTCAACAAGTTCGTACATTAGTTATGAACGAATTTAACAAGGGATTTGAAAAATATGATGTAATTTTAACACCAACTTCACCAACAGTAGCTTTTAATATTGGCTCAAAATCAGACAATCCATTAGAGATGTATCTAGCAGATATATGTACAGTTTCTGTAAATATTGCAGGACTTCCAGGAATTTCAATTCCTTGTGGAGTAGATAGTCAAGGTATGCCAATTGGTATGCAATTAATTGGAAATAAATTTCAGGAGGAAACAATTTTAAATGCAGCATATACCTTAGAACAAGCAATTAAATTTAGAGAAAATTATAAACCACAGTTTAAGGGAGGTGCTAATTAATGGCAAGAAGTGATTATGAAGCAGTAATTGGGCTAGAAGTGCATGCAGAATTATCAACTAAAACAAAAATATTTTGCTCATGCCCAACAGAATTTGGTGCATTACCAAATACACACACATGTCCAATATGTATGGCAATGCCAGGAACTTTACCAGTTTTAAATGAAAAAGTCGTAGAATATGCAGTAAAAGCAGGGTTAGCTACTAACTGCGAAATTTCAAGAAACAGTAAAAATGATAGAAAAAATTATTATTACCCAGATTTGCCAAAATCTTATCAAATATCACAATATGATAAGCCACTTTGTGAAAATGGTGAAGTAGAAATTGAAACTAAAAATGGCAAAAAAACAATTAGAATAGAAAGAATTCATATAGAAGAAGATGCTGGAAAATTAAATCATGATGACTTTGGTGGTGGTTCATTAGTTGATTTGAACAGAGCAGGAGTTCCATTAATTGAAACAGTATCAAAACCTGATATGAGAAGTGCTGAAGAAGCAGAAGCTTATTTAAGAAAATTAAAGTCAATATTTGAATATATTGAAGTATCAGATTGTAAAATGCAAGAAGGATCATTAAGAGCTGATGTTAACGTTTCTGTTCATAAACCAGGAGAACCATTAGGAACTCGTACAGAAATGAAAAATATGAATTCATTTAGAAGTATAGTAAGAGCCATTGAATATGAAATAGATAGGCAAATAGACTTAATAGAAGATGGTGGAACAGTGACCCAAGAAACACTAAGATGGGATGATGTATCAGGAAAAACATTTCCAATGAGAGATAAAGAAGATGCTCAAGATTATAGATATTTCCCAGATCCCGACTTAGTTGCAATTAAACTTTCAGAAGAATATATTGAAAATATAAAACAGGGCTTACCAGAACTTCCAGAAAGTAGAAAACAAAGATATTTAGAAGAATATAATCTATCTGAAAAAGATGCAAAACTTATAACATCTTCAAAATATTTATCAGATTTATTTGAAGGAGCAATTAAAGTTTGCAACAATCCAAAGGCAGTAAACAACTGGATCATTTCAGACATATCTAGAATTTTAAATGAAACAGAAATGGAACCAATAGAAATTCCATTTGACAGTAAACAACTTGGAAAATTAGTAGTTTTAATAGATAAAGGAACAATTAGTTCAAGCATTGGAAAAAAGGTGCTTACAGAATTATTTGAAAATCCTAGAGATCCAGAAGATATTATTAAAGAAAAAGGATGGATTCAAATTTCAGATGAGGGAGCTATAAAAGAAGTTGTAACTAAAATATTAGAAGCAAATCCACAATCTATAGCAGATTATAAAGCTGGTAAAGATAAAGCACTAGGTTTCTTAGTAGGACAAGCTATGAAAGAGACAAAAGGAAAAGCAAATCCACAAATGTTAAATAAAATGTTTTTAGAAGAATTAAATAAATAAAAAAGCGTGTCTAGATTTTTGAAAAAGTAATTTTTAAGAAAATCTAAGGCACGTATTTTTTCTTTTAAAAAAATTAAATTATTTGCTTTTTAATATTATCAACTACAAAACCGCAAACTATAAATTCAATCACAAAATAAATACTAAGCTTAAGTAATGATAGACCTATGTAATAAATGCTTGGATACGAAAAAAAGATTTCATATGTAAGTAAAATAATACAAGAAATTATGCATAATGTAAAACAGAAATAAAAACCTTTTTTCATTATTTTGTGAGTAATATTGTCTAAATTTCTATAACTATCCAATATATTTTTTATCATTCAATTCACATTCCTTTCGAAATATATGACCTATAATTATGATAACATCTTTTATTTGCAAACACAATGTAAATAAATGGAAAGGTTAAACAAAAAGCGATATTTAGATTATTCTAAATATCGCTTTGAAATAAAAACTATGCATAATTTTTATTTGGTTTTTAAGCCATAGCTGCATTTAATTTTTTAGATAAGCTAGATTTTTTTCTAGCAGCTGTGTTTTTAACAATAATACCTTTTGTGCAAGCTTGATCAATTTTTTTTGTAGCTTCTGAAAATAGTTTTTTAGCTTCTTCAACGTTTCCAGCTTCTATAGCTTCCTCAAATTTTCTAACAGCTGTTTTATAGCTTGATTTTATCATATTATTTCTTAAAGTTTTCTTTTCAATTACTTTAACTCTTTTTTTTGCTGATTTGATATTTGGCATTCTTACTTGACACCTCCTCTTGGTCTATTAATAAACTATAACGTATAATATTTTAACATAATTTTTATATTTTGGCAAGTAAAATTAATTATTTTTCTACATTTTCTATATTTTCTATAACTTTTTTAGCTTCTTCTTCTAAAATAGATGTACAATGAGGACATCTTGTAGCCTTATAGCTTATTTCAGATAAGCAATATCTACAAAGTTTTGTTTTTGGCTCAACTTCTTCAACATCTTCAGTTTTATGCCCATTTTTAGTAACTTTAGCAGCTATAGCTTCTAAACTTTCTTTACTCTTTTTATTAGCTGTGTTAATAACTTTAACCATTATAAATAAAACAAAAGCAATTATTAAAAAGTTAATTACTGCTGTTAAAAAAGCACCATAATCTAAAGCTTGACCTGAATCTCCTAATGGAATTGTACCTTTCACTTCGGCACCACCAATCAATGCTAGTAATGGTTGAATAAATGAAGTTGTTAAGGCTGTAACAATATTAGAAAAAGCACCACCAATTATAACACCTATTGCTAAATCCATTACATTTCCTTTTGCTATAAATTCTTTAAATTCTTTTAACATAAAATTACCTCCATGTAAAATTTATCTATATAATACGACAATTTTCGCCATTTGTCAACTTTATAGGAGATTTGCAAAAAAATATTGTAAAATAAAACAAATTATGATATATTGTAAAAAACAAATGAAGGGAGATAGAATTAATGATAGCTTTAGGTGCAGACCATGGAGGTTATAAATTAAAAGAAGAAATAAAAAAATACTTTGATGAAAAAGGAATTGAATATAAAGATTTTGGAACTTATAGTGATGAAAGAACAGATTATCCAATATATGCAAAAAAAGCATGTGAGGCAATGGTAAATGGAGAAGCCGATAAAGCAATACTATTTTGTAGATCTGGGTATGGAATGTCAATAACAGCAAATAAATACAAAGGAATTAGAGCTGCATCTGTTTATACAGAAGAAACAGCTAAGTTTGCAAAGTCTGATGATGATGTAAATTTAATTACTTTAGGAGGAGATTACCTAACTGTAAACGAAGCAATTTGCATAATAAGAACATGGTTAGGAACAGAGTTTAAGCAAGGTAGGTATCAAGAAAGAATAAAAATGCTTGAAGAAATAGAAAATGAAAATATGAAATAAAACTGGAGGAATTTAAATGTGGGGTAATATTGCTATAGCGTTTTTACTAGCTTTTATTATTGCATTTATGGCAACACCATATACAATTAAAATTTCTAAAAAAATTGGAGCTGTAAGTGTTGAAGATGGAAACAGAAGAGCACATAATAGAAAAATGCCAAAATTAGGTGGATTAGCTGTAATACTTGGATTTATTGTTTCTGTAGTATATTTACTTATAATAATGAATATAGAAAAAAGTGTAAATTTATTTGGAACACAACAATATGGATATAAATTATTAGGAATGTTTCTAGGAATTATAGTAATAGCTATAACTGGAATTATTGATGATATAAAGGAAATTAAACCTTTAACAAAATTATTTGGACAGCTAATATCAGCTATAATTGCAGTATCATTTGGAATAAGAATACAAGCTATCTCTTGGGGATGGTTTGCAATACCAGAAATGGGTGAGGCTTTATCTATAATTGTAACAATAATATGGATAATAGGTATAACAAATGCTATTAATTTAATTGATGGATTAGATGGATTGTCATCAGGAATATCAGTTATTTCATCAATTTCATTATTAATTATATTTTTACTTAATGGATCACCAATAATATCAATATTATTAATTACAGCTTTGGCAGGTTCATTAGTTGGATTTTTACCATTTAATTTTTCACCAGCCAAAACATTTATTGGAGATACAGGATCAAATTTTTTAGGATATTGTTTGGCAATAATATCAATACTTGGAGTTGCCAAAACGTATACAGCAGTAGTTATAGTATTACCTATAATTGTACTTGCAGTCCCAATATTTGATACTATTTGGGCTATTATAAGAAGATTAAAAAAAGGTAAATCACTAAAAGCTATAGTTAGTGCAGACAATGGGCATTTACATCATAAATTGGTAAAAAGAGGATTTAGCCAAAAACAAGCTGTGTTAATTTTATATGGAATTAGTGCGGCATTTGGAATTTTTGCAGTAATATTATTTGAAAGTGGAATTTGGAAAGCATTATCATTCTTACTTATGGTAGTTGTTGCAATAGCATTAGGATATAAGAATTTTGAACGAGAAAAATCAGGAAATGATAGATATGTATGTATGGAGTGTAAATATATTTATAATCCAAAATACGGAAATGAAAAAGCAGGGATCCAACCAGGAGTAACATTTGATGAACTTCCAGATGATTGGGTTTGCCCAGTTTGTGGAGAAAGTAAAGATGTATTCGAAAAGCAAGACTAAGTCTTGCTTTTATGTTGCAGGAGAAATAAAATAGTAGTTGACTTTTTATGTAAAACAATATATAATGTATGTGCTAAGACTCCATCAAGGGGTTGAAGTAAATAAAATTAGGAGGTCGATATTAAATGACTAAAAAGAAAGGCAATGCCCTCCTGATCTATGGAGGCGGATTAATGCCCATCGCTAATCAGTACATTAGGGCACAGGCTGACAAGTTACAGGAAACTGGCTTCTTTGAAAAGGTTTTTGTTGGATTTTATTCATTCGAAGCAATGGTAAATCCTAAGTTCATTGAAGAGTGGAGTCCAAAACTGAAAGAAGAATCGGAAGCAGCCTTTGGTGGGTTCTTTGGAACTTGCCGTGACGTATGGCTTACTGATGAAAACCTTAGGAATAAAACAATCAAAAATCTAAGAGCTAAAAACATCACTTGGATATTCGTGGGTGGTGGAGATGGCTCAGCACGTAACTGTGCAGAGATTGCTGAAGATTATGCAAACGTAGGGATTGGGATAGCGTTCCTAATGCCTTGCACAGTAGATGGAATTGAAGGTAGTTTAAGTCTTGGTATAAAGCCAGCGGTCAGAGTGTGCTGCCGCATAATTGAAGAATTAGCTAGTACATGCTTGAATACCAGAAATAGTTTTGAGTACCCTGGATTAATAGTTAAATTCCAGGGGAGAAACCGGGACGATATAATGGCCAGCACGCTGTTAAAGATTGATACTGGTGAGGTAAACTTTGATAGGATAAAACCTTTAATTATACCTATTCCTGCAAACTATAGTTGGGATATAAAAAAAATAGAGGCTTTAGTAAATTTACAGAGTAACAGCCAAAGACCTGTACTGATATTGTTAAGTGAAGGGGCTTCAATTGCAGAAACTGAACTGCTGAAGCTATTCAATAGGAAAATGCGTACGTTTGAAATAGGGCATTTAACCCAAATGAACGGTCACGTCAGCATTTCGGATGAGGATGAAATATTCCAAATGCTAGAATATGCGTATAAGCCTATGTGTAGTGCAATAGAGGACGGAGAACCATTTGCACTAAGTTATCATGCAAATCATAGTGTGCGCATAGAAGGAATCAATTATTATCTAAAATTAAATCCGAAAGAAGGCCAAAAGCCAACAATGGCGGCGAAACAGGAAGCAGTATTGAAAAAATATCTGCTGTAACTCCATAGCCACAGCTCTCCCTAATGTCAATTGACAAAAGGGAGAGCTGTTTTGCTTATTACATAATTAAATATAACTATTGACTTTGAAAAAAAATTTGATATAATAACAAAAGAATTTAATATTAAATGGAGGAAAAATTATGGAAGAAAAAACATTAATTTTTGGACACAAAAATCCAGATACAGACACAATTTGCTCAAGCATAGTAATGGAAGATTTTGAAAAAAAGTCAGGAAACAAAAACTGCAAAGCAGTAAGATTAGGAAAAGTAAATAAAGAAACTAAATATGTATTAAATTATTTAGGAATGGAAGAAACTCCATGTATAGAAGACGTAGAAGATGGTACAAATGTTATATTAGTAGACCATAATGAAGCAACACAAAGTGTTGATAACATTCAAAATGCGAAAATATTAAAAGTAATAGATCATCATACAATTAACTTTAAAGCACCATATTTATTATATTACAGAACAGAACCTGTTGGTTGTACAGCCACAGTCTTATATCATTTATACACAGAAAATAATTTTGAAATAGAAAAAAATATAGCAGTATTAATGCTAAGTGCTATTATTTCAGACACGCTACTATTTAAATCTCCAACTTGTACACCAGAAGATGAAAAAGTAGCAAGAGAACTTGCAAAAATAGCAGAAATAGATATTGAAACATACGGATTAGAAATGCTAAAAGCAGGAACTGATTTAGATGATTTTTCAGAAGAAGAATTAATCAATTTAGATGCAAAAAAATTTACTAGTGGTGATTTAAATTATATTATAGCTCAAGTAAACACAGTAAGTATAGATGATGTATTAAAGAAAAAAGAAAAATTAGAAGAAGAAATTAAATCAGTAATTGAAAGAAACGGTTTAGATTTATTTGTTTTCGCTATAACAGATATTTTAAATAGTAATTCACAAATAATTGCTTTAGGGGACAGAGTAGATATAATAGAGAAAACTTGTAAATTAGAAAATAATACAGCATTTTTAGAAGGAGTTGTTTCAAGAAAGAAACAATTAGTACCAATGGTTGAAAATAATATATAATTATGAACAAAAAAGTTAATTGAAAAAGATTGACTTTTTTTTCATTTTTGTGTATACTAGGAAATGTATGGAAAAAGGATGTTATTACCTTAATTTAAGGAGTAGAAATATGAAAAGTAAGATAAATATAAAAAGTATATTAGTCATAGCAATAATAGGAATAATCAGTTTAGTATTTTTTAATCAAAGCTTTGCTGCAAATACTGCTAAAGTTAATGTAGAAGTTGCAAACATTAGAAAGTCAGCAAATGCAGATTCTGCAATAATAGAACAAGTACCTCAAGGAAAAGAAGTAGAAATACTTGAAAAAACAGGAGATTGGTATAAGATAAAATATAATAATGTCCAAGGATATTTAAGAAAAGATTTATTAGATATAGCTGATGAAACGACTCAAGAAGATACAAATACAATAACTAATTCAAATGAAATAAAAGAAAATAACACAAACGCAACAAATTCAACTGTAGAAAATACAATTGAAGAAAATAATGTTGAACCTAAAGAACAAGAAACAGCCACAGAAACAGTTGATAATAGTACAGGAATGTACACTTGTAAAGAAAATATTAAACTAAAAATTATGCCACTAATATTAGGAAAAGATATTAAAGAAATAAAGAAAGATGCAACAGTAAATGTATTAGAAATTAATAATAAATGGGCATTAGTAGAAAGTGGTACTAATAGAGGATGGGTACTAGTTAGCAAAATACAAAAGGTTGAAGATAATAAAGAACAAACAAAAACAACAGAAGAAAAAAAAGATAAAAGCACAGAAAAAACTGAAACAACAAAAGAAGTTAAAATGTATGTATCAAGCGAAGTAGTTAATTTAAGAAAAGAAGAAAGTACATCATCAGATACATTAGCACAACTTGAAAAAGGTACACAAGTAACAGTAATTTCAGAAAATAATGGATGGAGCAAGGTTAAAGTAAATAATAAACAAGGATATATTTCATCATCATTATTATCAGAAAGAAAACCTGAAACAACAACTTCTAGAGGTTTAGAAACTGCAAGAAAAGAAATAACAAATGATAATGAAACATCTAAAAAATCTGAAACAGCTAGTACAGAGACTAAAAAAGCAACATCAAATAATACAACAACAAGTACAGAATCTAAAAAAACAACAACCAGTGCAGAAACTAAAACAACAACATCAAATAATTCATCAACTCCAGCTAAAACAAGTGATACAAAAACATCTTCAACAACCAATAAAGGGCAAGAAGTTTGTAATTATGCAAAACAATTCTTAGGATGTAAATATGTATATGGGGGAACATCACCAAAAGGATTTGACTGTTCAGGATTTACACAATATGTTTATAAACATTTTGGAGTAACATTAAATAGAACATCTCAAGCACAAGCAAGTAATGGAAAGTCAGTAAAAAAAGCAGATTTAAAACCTGGTGATTTAGTAATATTTAGTGGTCACGTAGGAATTTATATTGGAGATGGCAAATTTATACATGCAGCAAATAGTAAAAAAGGTGTTATAATAACTTCATTATCAGATAGTTATTACGTAAAAAATTATATAACAGCAAGAAGAATTTTTAATTAAAATATTATTAAACTGTAAGCAAACACAAGGAGGATATTTGAAAAGACCAATTTTAGTTGCAGTTACAGGATATATTATAGGAATTATATGGGGGCTATACTTTAAATTTAGTATAGCCCTTTTATATGTAACTATATTTATAATAACTGTATTTTTTAAGCTTATAATAAAAATTTTTAAAAGTAAAAATTTTAATAAAAAACGAAATTTTAACATTTTTTCGTTATCTAGATATTTTAGGTATATCAAACTATTTTTAAATCTAAAAGTAATTATTTTAATAATGATATTTTCAATTTTATCTAATACAATAGTGATTTTTAAAAATGAAAAATATAATAGTTTATATTGTGATGTTGACACAGCCCAAATTATAGGAATAATTAGTAGTTTTGAAAAAGAAGGGGAATATAAGAATTCATATAAAATTAAAGTTATAGAAATTAATGGTTCACAAAAGCAAAAAAATACATATTTATACTTAAATATTAATAAAAAGTATAAGTTTAAATATGGTGACATAGTTCAAGTAAAAGGTGAATTTATAGAACCAGATGTGGAAAAAAATTTCGGAGGTTTTAGTTACAAAAATTATTTAAAAACATTGAATATTTATGGAACAATTAACGCAAGTTATGCAAAGTTAATAAAGAATAGAGATACATCAAAAATTGAGATTATTGTAAATGAATTGAAAGATAAAATCAACAAAAATGCAAAAGTAAGTTTAAATGAAGATATATATCCAATTTATTTAGGACTTGTGCTAGGCGATACTTCTCAACTAGATGAAAAAATTAAGGATCAATTTAGAATTAGCAATATGTCTCATATTTTAGCGGTATCTGGAATGCATATTTCTTATATAATTATGGGTTCCTCAATTATATTAAGTAGGACTTTAGGAAAAAGAAAATCAAAAATTATGGTCATTTTTATATTGATATTATATACATTAATTACGGGATTTTCACCATCTGTAGTAAGAGCAAGCCTTATGGGAATTATGGTTTTGTTAGGCAGTTTATTACATAGAAAAAATGATATTTGGAATTCAATTGCTATTTCTTTATTTATAATTTTAATTTATAATCCATATTTAATAACAAGTGTAAGTTTTCAATTTTCTTATGCAGGCACAATAGGAATAATTTTACTAAATAAAAATGTTTTAAAAATACTTAATAAGGGGAAAGAAAGAAAGTCTAAAATAAAGGAAATAATATCTATTTGTGTATCTGCTCAAATATTTATTTTGCCAATTACTATTTTTCATTTCAATGTATTAGGAATTTACTTTTTATTATCTAATTTCTTGATAAGTTTTATTATTGGTCCAACGATAATTATATGTTTCTTATTCTTAATTCTATTTATTTTCAATATAGGAATTATTAAATATATAAAAATATTCTTAATTATACCCATAAAGTTTATTTTATTTATATCAAATTTAAGCTATCTTCCAATGTCAAAAATTTATATTTCAACCCCCAATATTACTCAAATAATTTTATTCTATTTAGTAATTATTATAATAAATATCATTTATTCATTAAAAAAGAAAATAAATCCAAGTGCATCTAACTTGAGAGTTAGATATATGCTAGATGCATTTAAGTTTAAATTTAGAGAGTGGAAGAAAAATCATCCAAAAAACAAATATGGTATATATCTATTAATAATTATTTTAATATTTATATGGGTAAATCCTTTTTTTAAAAGTGATTTAAAAATCCATTTTGTCGATGTAGGACAGGGGGATTGTTGCTTTATAGAAACGCCTAATCGAAAAACAATATTAATTGATGGAGGAGGAAGTGAATTTGGTAGTTTCGATGTAGGTAAAAATACATTAATTCCATATATTTTAGATAGGGGATATACGAAGTTGGATTACATTTTTATAAGTCATTTTGACACAGATCATGTACGGTCGGAATATTAAGTGTAATGGAAGAATTAAAGGTGGGTACTATTGTAATTTCTAAACAAGGAACTTTTAGTGAAAATTATAATAAATTTAAAAATATAGTTAATAATAAAAAAATTAATGTTATAGTTGTTGGACAGGGAGATAGAGTAAAAATTGAAAAAAATTTATATTTTGATATTCTTTGGCCCAATAATTCAAAACTAATAAATGAAAATATATTAAATAATAATTCTATGGTATGTAAATTAAATTATAAAAACTTTTCAATATTATATACAGGAGATATAGAAAAAGTTGCTGAAGAACAAATTTTACAGGAATATGTAAATGATTTAAGTGTACTAAAATCAACTGTTTTAAAAGTAGGACATCATGGATCAAAAACATCATCATCTCAAGATTTCTTAAATGTAGTTAGACCGAAGATAGCACTGATTGGAGTAGGAAAAGATAATAAATTTGGACATCCAAATGTTGACGTAATAAAAAGGATAGAGAATTTACGGTGCAAAAATTTACAGAACAGATGAGAGGGGAGAAATATCTATAAAAGTAAATGGTAAAGGAAAATATGGAATATCTTTTTTTAGTATAAAAAAATTAAATTAGTAAATAATAACAAAAAATAATAAAATGTGAAGGAAGGATTTGCATGGATAAATTAAATAAAACTATAATAGCAATGATTTGCATAATTGCAATATTAATATCTATATTAAGTGCAATAATAATATATAAGCCAGATAATCAGCAAGAAGCACAGGAAAAAGTAGAAACAGAAATTTCAGAAACAATATTGGATGAATGTACTGATGATTATGAAAACATGAAAAATGAGATAATTGAAACAAATTCAGAACAAGAAAAAATATCACCAAATTGTAAAATTACATTGGAAAAATATTATAAATCATGTGAAGATACTATAAATGAATATTTACAAGTACCAAATAATTTAGTAAATTGCACTGAACAAGAGTTACAAGATCAATATAAAGATTGGGAAATAAAAGAATTTTCAAGTAATCAAATAGTATTATATAGAGAATTTGATGAAGAATGTGGGGAACATTATATTTTAAGAGATGATGAAGGGAAAATTTCAATATATAAAATTTTAGAAAATGGAGAAGAAGTGTTATATGAAAATACAGAGATTTCAACAGAGTATTTACCACAAAGGGATAAAGATTCTATAAAAGAAGGTTTAAAAGTAAATGGTATAGAAAAACTAAATGAAATAATAGAAAGTTTTGAATAAGTGTGTCATTGGTTCCGGGTTTGGTTGACACATTTTGTGCCACTGGTGCCAGGTTTAGTATGACCAGCCTGT
>CANRHX010000010.1 GCA_947630545.1 uncultured Clostridia bacterium | reverse complement strand
TATATAATTTAGCGGAAATATTTTTCCGTTAATGTTTAGAAATTTTTGGGACATTTTCAAAAGTTATTGACATAGTTTTTATGAAACTTCTTTACTTTGTTTTAACATTATATCTCCAAATACGCCATACCCCTCTTTTGGATTATTTATAAGAACATGTGTAACTGCCCCTATAAATTTTCCATTTTGAATTATTGGTGAGCCACTCATTCCTTGTATTATTCCTCCAGTTTTATTTATTAGTTCCTCATCTGTAACCTTAATTTTCATACTTTTATTATCATAATTATTTTCAAGATATATTTTTTCTATTTCTATTTCATATTCTTTGGGAGTATTACCATCTAAATTACACAATATTGTTGCTTTCCCTTCTTTTATTTCTTCTCGTAATGCTACTTCCATTTCCTTTGAATAATCTATATCTAATTCTGAAGTATTTTCTACTGTTCCATATATCCCAAATTTAGTATTTTTATATATGCTTCCTATATTATTTTGATTTTCTATAGTACCTTGTATTTTCCCAGGGCTTCCCTCTTCGCCTTTTGTTATATTTAATATTCTTGTTGTTACAAATTCTCCAGATTCTATATTTATTAATTCTTCCGTATCTATATCTGTTATTCCATGTCCTAGAGCCCCAAATGTTTTGTTAGATGGATCATAAAAAGACACAGTTCCTACTCCTGCTGCACTATCCCTAACCCAAAGTCCAAGTTTATATTCATTATTATTTGTTTTTACAGGTGTTATACTACATGTGGCTGTTGCATTATCATGCATGTATTGAATTGATAAGTTCTTTCCTTTTGAACTATTTACTGTATTTATTAATTCTTGTGTAGATGATATTTTTGTATCATCTATAGAAATTATTGTATCTCCTTCTTCTATTCCTGAATTTGCATATGGCTTATGTTTTTTGTTATCTATTCCTTCTATTTCTGACATTCCAACTACTAATATTCCACTTGTGTATAATTTTACTCCTGCTACTGTTCCTATTGGTATTACCTTACTTCTAGGCAATACATCTACTTCCATATTTTTTATAAATATATTATCAAATAAACTTACTTTCATTGTAGTTTTTCCTACATTGTTTATTGTTTGACTACTGCTTGCTGATGTCTCTATAGTTTCATCACTTGGATTTATTTTGAAGCCTAAATAATTATTCACTTTTATTGTTTCTCCTTCAAAAATAATTATATTATTGGGAATTGCTTCTATAGCTAGAGTATATGAATAAATTATAATTAAAATTATTATAATTGTTAATTGTGTTATTTTTCTTTTCATGAAAAATTTATCTCCTTGAATTTTTTATTATTATTTACAAAATTTACATTTATATACAAAAAACGATGATTTTAAAATCATCGTTTTTCTTAATCTATTTTTCCCATTCACAAATAAAATATGTATTATCACTTTTAGCATTTGGATTACTAGAATTATACCAACTAAAATAATTAGAATCTACACCACTATATGAGAGATCATTATTAACTTCACCTGTTATCCACTTATTATTAATTCCTCCAATCCAAAATTTTTTTCCACTTGCTGTTTCTGCAGAACTACCAATATATTCTTTTAAAAATTGCTGTTCACGCTCTGAATTTATAGTTGCTAAATGACCTCCTATGCTTTCACAATAAGCCTCAGCACCATTCCATGTTAATGTTGTTTCTGTTAATATATTATTATTCCAATATGTTATATCAGATTTTTTAAATATGTAATATTTATGACTATTTCCTTCAAAATATTTTACATCTCTTGGAATTTTATAAGGATCACTTATTTTATACGTACTATATCTTTCACGTCCTAATGCTGTAAAATATGCAGTTGCTACATTGGACTCAGCATTATTTTCCATATATTTATATATATTTCCATTATAAGCATACTGAGTTGTACTTGAAGCAAATGCAGGATCAGCCTGGTCAGCATATAAGTTAACATTTTTAGTAGGGCTCACTATACTATCATAATCCGCATAATATTCTTTGGGATAATAGTAATCTTCTTCAACTGTTGCATCTCCACCTTCTATTGATCTACGTTCTAAATCAACATTAAGAACTCCTATTAATTTTTTTTCATCTTTGTCAAACTCACTATACAAAGGACTATAAAAATATTTATCTCCATTAGAAGCAGGAGTATTGTTAGCTATATATATAGCTTCTTCTGCTACGACTTCATCGTTTTTATTATTTGCAACTACACAACAACCATTATATACTTTTGCACCAATAGGCATTCCCTGTAAGAAACTTATTAGAGTAATATTATTCATAATTTTATCCCACTCTGTTTCTTCAAGCTTAGGCATTTGAAAATCAGCATCAACATTAGGTGAATATTTATTATAATTTTTTATTGCTATAGATAAGTCTTTTTCTATTGTATATCTTATTATAGCTAATCTATGTTCATTAAAATTTGATGATGGTTCTTCTATACCTTCAGCAAAATTCTCTCCAAAAATTTTAGTAGTTTCTGATTGATTTAGCTCATCAGTAATATTTTGTAGCTCATATTCAACTTCACCATCTTCCTTGATTGTTTCCACAATTGTATAAGCCTTGCTAGGCGTTAATCCACCAATTTTGTATTTATTCTTTAGTCTATTTGTAAAATTATATGCATCTTTGTAATAGTTATATGCTGAATAGTCATTATTCAAAGTATAACTTACAGTTGTATAAAGCTTATCTCCATTCATTAAAGAAAACCATTGAGGCTCTAGATTACCAGCATCATTTTTATGATTTTTATCATAATAATATTTAACCCCTTTAATTTTTTGATATGGATATTCTTCTTGTCCCACTTTTTCTTTCATAATTTCTTCTGGTTTTATTTCTTGACCTCTATATGTTAAAGATGATGAATTTGAATCATATTCAATTTTATTTATATCTATTACATATCCTGCATCATTTATCCATTCTCCTTTTATTTGTCCCTGTATTGAAATATAATTATCTAAAGTATATGTTATTACAAAATCATCTCCCTGTTCAGGACAATCTATGTACCTACAACTGTAACTAATAAATGGCTTTACTCCATATAAATCATCACCATCTTTATATCTTGATGGTTCAATTCCTAAACTCTCATCACCCTCTGTATAATCTTCTTCTGATAAAGTGTTTGTGTATCTAGAATAAATATAATATCCATCATACATTGTAAATACAAGTGCAGGTACATATTGTTGTAAAGTTTCTTTACCGTATCCTGCCATATTAAAACTAGTTGCAAGTGAATTAAAAAAAGAATTTGCAGCTGCTTTAATATCTCTCATTTTTGACTCTGATAAATCTGATGTACTTTCATTAAACGCATTTAATTGATAAGCTTTTATTGCATCAGATGTTGCTTTATTTAGTTTTTCATCATAAGAAATTTGTAAATTTAATGTTTTTGCTTGATAATCTGTATATACATTTAACACTACTGAAATTGGTAATATTATAATTATAAAAATTACTGCTAATTTATCTAAACTCATAATTCACCGTTCCTTTGTGTATTTTTATATTTAAATAGCTTGTAATATAAATTACAAGCTATTTAAATTTTATTTATTTTCCATTAACTGTTACCATTCCTGAACTTTCTGCTGATAATGTTGATACATCAGAATCTGGTAATGGTGAAAGTTCTTGTGACATTGTACTATTAGTATTTTTTACTCTAACTGTAAAAATGTCTCCTTCTTTTAATGTAATCTTTTTCTGCGTTCCCTCAAATAATTCTTCTTCTACTTGAGATGTATAAATACCATAATATACATTTTCACCAATTTTTTTGCTATTTGTTTGTGTTGTTTTTTTGCCTGGATTTTCATCTAATCTCCATATTTCAGTCTCTAGCATATATGTATTTTGAGATGGCAATTTTGCCAAAAATGCATTATAATCTTCTTGAGTTAACTCTCCTTTGTTCGTTATGTCTTGGACAAATTTAGATGTTTCTGATTGAAGTGAAACTTGTGAAGCATCATCTACTCTGTCTGACATTGTAATTAATGGAAATACAAACATTATTATTGCAGCTATTCCTATTGCTATTACTACTATTAAAGTATCACTCATAATTTTTTCCTCCTTATTTACTTACAATATTTAGACTACTTCTTCATATGTAATAACTCTTCTTTCTTTTTTGCTTGCTTCTGGAGTAGAAGTTGAACCTCCTTCTGTTTCATTTGGATCATATACCCCTAAACTTTCTTTAAACATTTTTCCTTTTATCAAATTATATAAACCATTACCAAACTTTATATCAGAAAAATGTGATGCTGTATATGCTTGTGCATCTGGAGTAGAAAATCTAGGATCATTTTCTCCATATAAAATTCTTTTTAAGAATTCTTCTTTAACATCATCTGTATAGCCATTAATAATTAAGTCTATACTGTCTATATCTTCACCTTTATCTGTATATAATACATAACCTTTAAATACAACTTTATAGTTTTCTTTAAATGATCTATATATTGATGGAATTATTGATTCAAATCCAACTATTCTTTGAGTATTACCACTTGGTGGTATATAACTTGTTAAATATTCTCTATCAGCATTATTAAGTATTGTTTCGAAACATTCTTTTGCTTGACCAAAGGCATTAATACAAATAGATAATGCAACAACAAATATTAAAACCCATGCTCCCATTTTTAACGCATCTGCTGCATTTTCCATAGTATTACCTCCTTATTACTAATTATTATTTATTTCGCATTTTTCTGAACATAAATCTTTGAAATTAATCCACCTGAATTATAATCAGCAGTAACTGTATAAGAATATCCTGTTGATATTGTTGATGTTCCTATTGTAGTTGCTGCTTTATCAAGATCTACTGTATTACCTCCAGAATTGGCTGTACTAGTTGACTCTATAGCAATTTGCTTAGAAAGATCCCCATTATTACTTCTATTATGCTGATTAACTTTTTCTATCAATTGCCTTACTGTTGTTCCTCTAACATTTGATCCTAAAAATCCCTTAAATTCTTCGTTGTATGCACTTATTTCAGTACTACTCATATCTGCATTTTGGACTAATTGAGAGCCTTGTCCCAAAACCATAACTCCTAATGATATTAAAACTATTGCGATTAATATAGCCGCCGCTATTAATAAAGCTTTTGACGCATTCTCCATAATTTTTTCCTCCTTATTTTTACTTTTGTTTTTTTATATTTTTTATCAATTGTATTGATAAACATTAATAACTAAATTTATTGTGTTATTTGCTCAAATAACATATATTTTACTCTACCATTTTCTTTATGATAGTCTATTTTAATACATTTAAATTTTATATCTCTATAATATGAAGTAAATGTGCTAATTCCTCCATAAAATATTTTTTCCATATTATATGTATTATCGTCATCAATCATTTTTATATCTATATTTATTGAATTTTTTCCATTATCTTTGTACTTTCCATTTTCGTCTTTTTCTACTCCATTGTTGTGATTACTATCCATTGCTTTATTTATTATTGTAGCAATTTCTGTTCCAGTTTTTTCTTTATTTAAGTATTCTTCATAAATTTTATTTTGATTTGTTATTTCATTTTGATTTTTTTGATATTGTAAATACATATAACTTACTCCTACAACAATTATTATAATTATTGTAAAAAATATCGCCATTTTTTTCATAACTCTTCCTTAATTATAACATTTTCTTTTTTTTTTTTCAAGTATATTTTTAATATATTTATATTTTAACTAGTTGGCTTATCTTCAGTAAATTCAACTATACCTATTCTACCAGTTCCTTCATTCATTTGTATACTACATTTAAATTTTTTTAATTCAATAACATCTTTACCAAAATGTTCTCCACTAGCATACATATAATTATCTATAAATTTTGTATATTCCAAACTATTTTCATTATTTTCAATAATATTTACCTTATTAATCCCTTCTGCAGTAAGTACAACCTTTATTCCTTCATCTTGCAATTCATACTTTTTATTGCTTTCTATTGCAAGATTTGCTACAGTATATACATCATAAATAGTTAAGTCTGTTTTTCCTTCATATAATAAAAATTGATTATTAAAATTAGCTATTTGATTATCTTCCATTTGTTTTTTCATATTATTTGCAGATTCACTAAAACTAGTATATAAATATACCCCCAATGTTAATATTACTACACCTATTAATATACTTGCAGCCATTAACAATGCTTTTGATGCATTTTCCATATTTTTTCTCCTGTTTTAATTAAATTTTCCAGTAAATATAAAGTTCATTTTTATTAATCTTCCAGTAGTGCTATATTTAACTGAATCAGGTTCACAATCAAATATTGCTCTTTTAAATTGAACATATTCATAGTATGTATTTACTTTTTCTCTAATATCAGAATCTTCATCAATCAAATTCCATAACCTATCTAGATCATCTTCATCTATTCCTCCTTTTATTGTAAAGAAATCCGCACCTAATGAACTATTAAAGTTCCAGAAAATTTTTACTTTATCTTCGATACTTTTTCCATTATATTCTTCAGCAGAAATAAATATATTGTCATAACCAGTTACTAATCTATCTAAACTTGCTTCTGTAACTCTAAATTTTGTATGCTCCACTGTATTTTCTATATCATCTTTTGTTAAATCACTTATCTTTTCTATAGTTTTTTCTCTAAGTGCATCGCTACGTGCAGATGTATTAAAAGTATAGATGTTTGGCTCTGTAAATATTCTATTTGTGTCATCTTTTGTTAAATCTTTATTATTTCCTTTTAAATTAAAGGATATCTCCATTGGTTCAAATCCTTCTGAGTCTCCAGGTTCTCCTATAGTAGTTCTTTTTTTATTATAATCTATGACTTTACTTATTAGTGAATATAATTCATTACCTCTAACACCATTTCTATTGTATCCTTCATATTGTTGGTTAAATTTAAATATTTCTGCTTCTCTTTGAGTTTGTACTGATGTTTGCTGGTAGCTAGTTAAACTATTAGCCATAAGCATAAGCATACTTATAATAATTATAGAAATAAGTACACCACCAGCCATTATTAAGGCTTTTGACGCGTTTTCCATAATGGTTTAACCTCCTATTTACCCATACTTTGCATACTATTAAATGAGCTTCCCATACTTGTAAATCCAACAAATACTAAAGGTACAATTAAATATCCAATAAACAGACTAACCATCGGTGCAAATCCAATTGCTTTTCCTATCATAGCTTTTCTAGAAATAAGTCTATCATTTGACTCTTTACGTTTTTCTTGATAATAATCTCTTTCTGAATCTAATTCATCGAAAGCATCTTTTATTGGTATTTTTTCAACTGCTGCTTGCATACTTTCTACTATTCTTATAAATTGTTGGTAAGATACAGCATTTTTCATTTCTTCTAGTGCTTCCCAAGCACCAGCTTCATAGTTGTTAATACAGTTTGTTAAAACTGGTTTGAAAATGTTTGCATATCTTTCTAGCCATTCAAGTATTATTTCAACATTTACTCTTTCTATCCTCATAAGCATAAGTATAATTGTTTGGAATTGCATTACCTCATCTTCCATCTCCAATTGCCTCATTTTTACTTGGAAAAATAATAACCATATTGGTGACATATATCCTGCTATTGCAAATACAAATGATAAAAGTAATTCATACCATTGCATAAATTCTTGATTTATTATTTGCAATTTGTCAAAAACTTGTTTTGCATTTTGGGTTATTTCTTCATCTGTAGCAGTCATAAAATCATTAGATCTTCGCATTTCAGCCTCAATTTTTTCTTGTGTTACACCACTTTGTCCTCGGAACTTATCCAAAAATTTATTATGTATTAATGTTACTTCCATAGCCTTCTTTTTATCTTTGTCAGAAAGTCCACCTATCAAATCATAATCTGTTGTTGGTTCATTATATACATAGTCAATTGCCACAACATGTAATTGTGCAAATAAAACTATTGAAACTAAGCACGCAACAATTGCAATAGCAATTCTGTTTGTATATAACCACTCTATTTTTAAATGTGATGCTGAATCTTTAAGCATTTGACTAACTTTTCTATGCTCTTTTGTACCTTTTTTTGGTATAAATAAATCAATAATTTTTTTAAATGGTTTTTTACTATATATTTTTTGTTGCCATGGATTTTCAGTATTTTTTGTGTTCATATTAGTTGAACCATTATCTTTTAATTTTCTAACTAATATGTATGAAATAAATGCAATTATTAAAATTAATATTTGCACAATCATTCCTGGCTTTCCATTGTACCATGCATCTGTAAAACTAAAGCTACTAACAGCCCAACTTTTTAATGGCTCTAATGCAATTACAGGAATTATTGCTATAAATGCTAAACTTCTAAACACATAGTTTAATTTATCTCTTTTTAATATTTCAAGTTGCATTTCTTGTGTTATATTATTAACATTTTTTAAGTATAATGATGCTCCATCTACTTTTCTATCTCCAAATTCTTTTGTTAAGTATGAAACTCCTGCAAATTCTTTTAAGAAACTATTTGGAGCAATATCATAGTATTTTTCAAGTTCCATCTCTGGATCATCTGATATTAATATTTCATATATTTTTTCACCTTGAGCAGATACTGTTCTTTCATCATCCTGAGAAACTTGGTATATTGCTTCTTCAACCATGTTATATTCATGGTACGCATGTCTTATTTCTGAAAAGAATTCTATCTGCTCCTTTAGTATTTTGTCATCTATTTTATCTACTTGTCCATCTATAAAAGTGTCTACCATAAATAATTCAAATAATAATAATATTACCATTAATAAAGTGTTCGTATGTGTTAAAATTATTGTTATTAATACAAGTGGTATTATTACTAAAAGTGAACGCGTTAGCATTTTTGCTGAGTCTCTTCTTGTTATGTATTCATCATTTATATTTATTATTTCTAGCCTACGCCTTAATTTTAATATATATCTTTTTATAAATGGAATTTTTATATATGTTATATATAATTTTTGATATAATATTTCAACAGAAAATTTATTTTCTTTAGTTCCTTGTTGTAATTTTTGAATTCTTTTATACTCAGACTTATTAGCCTTTTTTGATATTATAAAATATGCAATTACAATTACTACAAAGGCTGCTACAGAACCTCCTATTATATAGTAAAGCATTTGATTAGACACTTTTAAGTTACACCTCCTTTTGTTTTATTTTATTTTTTTGAAGGTCTTCCTCTTCTTTTTGGTTTTACTGGTTCTTCTATTCCTGCACTTACACTTACAGTTTCCAATGCTTTTTTATTATCTCCCCAATGTTTTTCTACAAATTTGTCAAAAGCTTCTCTATCGTTGTCATCCATATTAATTCTCATTTCTTTAATGTTTGTTGGTGTAATTGGGTTAGTTACTACATATTCGCCATCTACATATTCTAATATATTTCTATACATAAATAATTCTCTGTCGGTTACTTTTGTAAAATAATGTGTTGCATTATCGAAAAATTTATCAAATTTTCCTTCTAGTGTTGATTCTTTTCTATGATCGAATGTATATTCGTTTTTATCTTCTACTGGTATACATTCTGTAATTCTTTCTACATATCTTTTTCCTCTAAAGTCTTTTGTTAAGTGTATATCAAAGTTTAAAACTGATACAACTTGTTCTTCTGCTGTTTTTTCGTTTTTGAAAACTCCAGTTCTTAACATTGAGTTTCTTAAAGCTGTAACTAAGTTAGGAAAGGTTTTTGCGTGGTGAGTAAATAATGTAAATTTAGATGCAACCTGAGCAGCTTGTATCATCCATGCGGCTACGGGGTCTGTTGCAACCTCTCCGGATTATGTTTACGGAACCGTCAGTTTTCTTTTGAACGTCCAAACCTTCTTGTCCAGATACTGTATCTGTTTCACGGAAAGTTAAGATGTTTCTTGTTGGATATATTCTTCTTAAGTGAAGCTCGAATGCAGTTTCTTGAACACGGATGTTCATTGTTTCATAAATATTTTCTATCATTCCCATAAGCATTGTTGTTTTACCACAACCTTGCTCACCTGTGATTGATATAATTCTTGCTCCTTTTACTAAGAATTTTAATAATTCTATTGATTCATCACTTCCAGGTTCTCCTTTGAACCATTGCTCAAGTGTTGAACGTTTTACGTCGAATTTTCTTACGAAGAATGCCCATGTTTCTGAGAAGCTAGGTCTTACAACAACAACTCTGGAACCATCCTTCATTTCATTGATTTTATAACCATTTGTATCTGATAATTGTCCTGGGTTATTATATTTATATATATTTTGGCAAACTCTTTTTAATTCTGCTTCTGTTCCAAATGAAAGAAATGCTAAACGTATTGATTTACCTTGGAAGAATATCCATATACTATCGCATGCTCTTGGAACTTTGTGTTCTGACACTTGTGATAAATAGTCGCCATCTGTTTGTGCAACTTGGCTTAAGAAACTTTCTGGAAGTCCAGATACTCCTCCTGATATACCATCTATATTCATATCTCTTACTTCATCTATTGAACTATATCCTTTATAGTGTTGATATATTCTTTGAACTACAACTGCTAATTTATCTTGAAAAGATAATGTAACGTTTTCTTTTTCATATATATCAGAAATTTCTTCATCTGTTATTACATATGATGGTTTCGTTTCTCCTGCTACATATTTTAATTCTGCTAAATGGTATTTTTTTATCATTTCTGTTAATGCTTCATACCCAAATTCTTTTTTATAAGCATAAATTAAAATATCGAATTTGTCTTGTGCTGTTAATAAAGAAGGGATATCAAATGGAATTGCTTTTGATATGTTTGTTTCTGTTACTCCATATTCTTTTTCTAAAATATCATATATTAATTCTTTAACATATTTTTTATCGTTGACGTCACCATATGTACAACCCTTTAAAGCTTTCTTTAACTCATATTTTTTGTTTTTCCTTCTTTTTAATTCTTCTTCGGACAAACCAATATCATATAAGTTAACTTTAGTAATTTCATTTAGTCTCTTTTTTACGAAGTCTTTCATCATGTCTAATGTATATGTTTTGTCGTCAACATTAATGGTTTCTTCCACTTTTTCTTCTTTTTTCTTCTTAATGTAGTAATATACTACAAAAATCGCCAATGCGACAACAGCTACCATTAATATAATATCAAATATGGACATTATAAGTTACCCCTTTCTTCTAAATTCTTATTTGTAACTCTTGTAATCTATATTGTATAGAATCTATTGCTCTATGTATTTCTTCAAAAAATAAATAATTTTTATCTTCTTTGTCAAGTGTTCTATTTTTTACGAAATTTAAGAAATAGTCAGGTATTCCAGCTTCTTCTGCTGCATCGTATAATAATGTATTATATGGAATAGTTAATACTTGATTTTTTTCTCCCAAATATCTCGTTATATTTTTAGCTGTATATTTTGAATATCTATCATATCTTCCTAATAAAATTAATGTTTTATTTGAAGATAATAATGGATCATTTTTTCTTTCTTGAACAAATCTATCTATACTTGATAGTTTTTGATTTACATTTGCAATAATTAAATTTGAAATTTGCAATATTTCTCTTTGTATGTCTGGTTTGATATTAGAATCTAAATCTACAAATACCATGTCATAGAACTGATTTGCAGCCTTTATTACATCTGGATAATATCCATTAATTTCTTCCTCTTCTTCTTTGCTAATACTTCCAGAATATAATATTTCTAATGCCTCGTTAAAAATTACTTTTGTATAGTTTCTTATAATGTCAGGAGTAATTTTATTACTCCTAGCCATTTTTACCAATCCATCCATACCATTTTGCATAGCAACTGATGCCGCCTTTGGTGCATACATTCCAAATGATTGCGTTTTTGAATGTTGCTTTTGTATAAAGCTATTTTGCAATGTTTCATCTTTATTACTTGTAGATATTATTAATATTTTTACATTATGTTTTATTGACATATCTGTAGCAATTGCTGCTAGTGATATTGTCTTTCCAGTTTGCTCTTTTCCATTACTCCAAAATGTTATTACCGCCATTTTAAACTCCTTTTTCTAATGTTTTTATCGCCTTTCTGATTTGTGCTTCGTTTACATCTTTTGTCATATCATCTGCTAATACTAACAGAGCATCTTTATATTCTTGGCTCAATTTTTTGAATTTTATTTTAGATCCACGCTCATTTTCGTATATTACACTTAAGTCTCCATTTTCAATTGGAAAATATATTCTGTTTGAATCCCATACTGCCTTATATCCTAAAGATAAATATTCTAAATAATCATTTTCTTCTTTTGACATATATTGTGAAAATAATATTTTAGTAAGTTTCACAGGATTTTTAATTAAAGATATTATTTGCATTCCTCTTTTTATAGAGAATAAATCAAACCCTGTTACAAAATAATTTTTTTCTGTAGTATTTAATTCAAATCCTTCAATATTATATGGATTATCAATATCTATTAAGATTATATCATATGGCAATCCTGATTGTACTTTTAAATATTGTTCAATTTGTCCTAAATTATTAAAACCTACTGCAAAATCTATTTCTTCAAATTCAGTAACATATGTAGTGGTTGGGTTTATTGCAGGTATGACATATCTTGCTTTTTGGTTTATTGTAGAATCAACTACTAATACCTTTTTTTCACATAATGTCAATATTTTTGCCACGTACATAATCATATCTAATTTATCATAGGCACCTATAAAGCCAATTTTTTCCATTATGTTATCTCCTTTTTTGATTTTATTGTATTGCTCCTGATAATGAGTCTAAGTAACTCTTTCTTGAATCTTGTGAATTAGTAATACTTTCTTGCATTTTTTTGTTAAGATTTTCATTTGGAGTTTCTTCGTCTTCTATTGCTTTATTTATATTATTTTTTCTAATATCTGTACTTCCTATACTACTATATCTATTCTTTAATGCTGTTATTGCTTTAGCTAAAATGTTTGGATCTTTATTTAGTAATGTAGCTGTTTCTGCTGATACAACATATGTTGGTGTTGCAGCTTCTTGTAATCCAGCTTCAGTATATTTTGTCACATATAATTTAGATCCTGTTATTTTATATGCATCAACTATAGCACTACTTATAGTTAATATTTCATCCTCTGAAACATTCATCCATACTGTATCTAATGAATCTTCTCCATTTATATTTGGTATTTCAACTTCTTTTTTTGATACTACTATGTAATCTTGTCCTGAAGGTAACATTAATCTTACATCAACATAATCACCAGTTACTAAATCCATAGGTAATATAAATGAGTTATATTCTTGTTTTCTTACATCGTTTGCAAGCTGGTTTTTACCTTTCGCAAGTAAATCTTTAGTAATAACTGTATTTTTATTCATTGTTACTTTTGCTATTAATGGAATAGTATTTAATTCTACATATTTTTTTTCTGGAGCATATGGAATACTACTTATTTCACCAATATTTTTAAATTGTAGGTCTTGTATTTCTACTTCTTTTTCTGCATTATTTTTTCTGGTATAAAATTTATCTTGATTTTGAATTCCAAATTTTATATAAACTTTATTATTACCAGAATCATATAATTGATATTCTACATTACCTACTTTTAAATAGACATATGTATTTCCATCATCGCTAGTTTTTGTATATATATTATAATTATTATCATTTTCATTTATATATTCAATATAATAATTGTCAGTTGAACTTTGTTTTAATTGGCATTCATTTTGATCAATTAATAAATACAAAGAATAATTTTTATCATTATCATATTTTGTATATACATCATTTCCATCTTTATCTTGCAATGCATAATTAGTTATTGTATCTAAATCTGATGTTGCATTACTAGGAATAAATTGTGTATTTACTGTTTTCATTTCTAGCATATCTGTTGTTACAACTTGTCCAGAACTTACATCTTGATTTAAAACATACACTTGTTGCATAAGTTTAGCGCTTTCTTTCTCCTTCTTTTGATAGTTTGTTAATTGAACAAATAATAAAGCTATAACTGCTCCACATAATACTAACATTACTAACATTCCTAAAATGAATGATAATCTTGCTTTTCTTTGCATTGGATTTGTTGCCATAACAAATTCCTCCCTTTACTTTTATTTTTGTGCATTTTTATACAAATACCACTATTCTTTTTTATTGTACATCAATACTATTCTAAAATCAATATTTTAATATTCTTTGTCAAAAACTTAATATTTCTGCAACATTTTTGTAATATCTTTGTAATGCTTTTGTAATATTTTCTAACCTATAATTTTTTCTTAATTAATATTTTTTAATGTTTTAGCTACTCCATCGTTATCATTTGTATCAGAAACTATATCTGCTATACTTGTAACTTTAGGTGAACTTTGTCCCATTGCTATTCCCAAACCTGCATTTTGTATCATCTTTTTGTCATTAATATTATCTCCTATTGCAATAACTTCTTCTTTTTTTATTTTTAAAAAATCTAATAAATACTCTATTGCAGTCCATTTATCAACATTTTCTAATGAAATTTCTGTATAATAATATTCTAATAGAACCTCTTTCGTACCTTCCCTTATAATCTTTTTAGATTGATGCCCAACATCTAGTATTTCTATTTTGTTAATTAGTTTTAATTTATTTATAATACCATTAAATATTAATTCACTATCATCACACACCATTATCTTTAAGTAATTAGCTTCACTGTTTTTTACATATTCTTGCATATTTTCAATTATTCTTATTTTTGTTTGATTTTCTTCTTTTTTACTTAAATTTGATTTATGATAATATAAAACGTTATATTTTAATGCTTGGGTTAGTATTTCTTTGTCAGTATATATTGCATAATAAATACTATTTTCATCTAAAATTTTTATTATTTCTAAAATTTTTTGTTTAGGAATAAATTTATTGTATATTATTTGTTCTTTAATGGTATCATATATTAAAGATCCATTACCTGCAATAATATAGTTAATTCCACCAATTTCTTCTGATATAGGCAATATTGATGGTAATGTTCTTCCAGATGCAGGAACAATTTCCATTCCTTTTTTTATTTTTTCTTGTAAAATTTCCTTCGTTTTTTCTGTTAATTCTCCATAACTATTTAACATTGTTCCATCTAAATCAATTGCAACTAACTTGTACATAATTTTGCTCCTTTTTGTGTCATTGGTTCCGGGTTTACTTGACACATTTTGTGTCACTGGTTCCGGGTTTGATTGACACATTTTGTGTCATCGGTTCCGGGTTTGATTGACACATTTTGAATTATATATTTATAAAAAAAATTTTTCAACTTTTTTGTAAAAATTTCCTGTTTATTTTTTAATATTTTGCAAATGCTAGTATTAGAAAAAAACATTATTAGTTTTTTCTAAAAAATGTTTTATATCTTGGAGGTGAAGAAACGATGGCAAATAATTCAAACAAAAAATTAGTTCCAGAAGCTATGACTGCTTTAGACAAATTCAAATATGAAGTAGCTAGTGAAGTTGGTGTTAACTTAAAAGATGGATATAATGGTGACATTTCAGCTAAAGATGCTGGTAAAATAGGTGGTAACATGGTTAGAAAAATGATCCAACAAGCTGAAAATAACATGAGATAGTTTTTACACAGTTACTAGATTTGGCAGAAGTATTTTTTCTGTTTTTATATATGGTTTTTGCATACATAAAGGCAGGAGATATACTCCTGCCTTTTAATATTTTATTTAAGCTTCTGGTTCTACTAAGCCATAATTTTTACCATCTTTTAATTTATGTACAACATTAACTTTACCTGTTTCAACATTTATAAATGCTAAGAAATTATGTGATGGCTTTTCTTGCAATTTTAAAACTGCATCTTCTGGCAACATTGGTTTAATTTCGTAATATGATGTTTTTATTATTTCATTTGTTATTTCATTATGTGTTGATGTTGTGACATCTAAAGTTTTTATTGATGCTTCTTTCATCATTTTTTCTTTTTTTGTTTTTGCTTTTCTAATTTGCCCTTCTAATATATCTATGTCTTTATCTATAGAAGCATATAAATCTTTATCTTCTGTAACTGCTCTATATTTTTCTCCATTTGCTGTAACATATATTTCAGCTATTTGTTCTTGTTTTTCTGTTCTTAATGTAACTTCTGCTTCTGCCTCTTCAAAATATTTATCAACTCTATCTAGTTTTCTTTCTACATAATCATTAATGGCGTCTGTTACCTTTAGTTCCTTTCCTGTTATTTTTATTTTCATAAAAATCGCTCCCTTCTTCTTTTATGTTTTATTTTTAGATTTAGTACTCTTATTATATATTTTATTATGAAAAAGTCAAGAGTTTTGTTTTAAATTAGTCTTTGTGTTTGCTATAAAACATGATTTAAAATAATTCTTCAATTTTATATTCTTTTTCTAATTTTTCATTAAAATATAACTTTGTAATCAGTTTAAATTCTTCTAAAGCTTCATCTTTTAAATTAAATGAAAACAATTTTTTAGGAGGTGCAGTTACTGTATAAATAATTCCATTTTGAGAACTTTTGCCCATAGAAATAGTAGATTTATCTTGCTTCGCACAAGTTTTGCACTTAAACCCATTATCTTTTAGGCTAAATTTGTATAATTCATGTTCTTCACCACAATTTATACATTTTTCTATTCTAGGTGTAAAACCTAAAATACAAAGTAGTCTTAATTTAAATATTCCCAAAGTTAATTCTAAATCTTTGTCTGTTTTTGAAATTGTATAGAGTGTATTTAATAGTAATTGTAAAATTTTATAGCAATTTTGATTTTCTTGTGTTATGTCTTGCACGATTTTAATTATATGCATGGCATATTTTAGTTTATCTAAATCCGTTCTTAAATCATAAAAAATTTCTATCGTTTCACATGAATTTATATGATATGTATTAGTCCCTTTATACATTAAGTATTCTCCAAAGCAAAAAAGTTGTGTTCCAGCAAGTAAGCTACTATTAGGCCTTCTCGCTCCTTTTGCTACACAAGAAATTTTACCAAACCCTGGTGTTAATATTGTAAGCATTTTATCAAAATCGCCTAGGTTATGCTCTGCAAGTACTATTCCAGTTGTTTTTGTATTTGCCATTTATTTTTCCACCTTTTAATCTAATTATGGATATACGGGTTTATTTAAATATTAAATGAAACCCATATATCTGTAATTGATTTTTATTTTTTATCTCCATCTTGTAAATTCAAATTTGTAATATTTTGTATTTCTTTAATATTATTTTCAATATTTTCTATTTGTTTAAATTCCAAAAAGGTATCAATATCACCTGTTTTTTTAAAAGTATCCCATGCCATTTTTTTTATCATAAGCTTTATTCCTCCTATTTAAAGTTTTACCTTTAATATCTTTTGCATATTCAATAAATCTTATACTTATTTTACATTTTTTGTTTTATAATATTAATTACTTTTTTAGTTTAAATTTATTAACTATTGAATCATTTTCTTGCCAATCTTCTTTCACTTTTACCCAAGTTTTTAAATTAATTTTTAATCCAAAGTTTTTTTCCATATCAATTCTTGCCATTGTTCCAATTCGTTTTAGCATTTCTCCATTTTTTCCTATTATTATTCCCTTGTGTGAATTTCTTAAACAGTATATTGTTGCTTCAATATCATAAATTTCTTCTCCTTTTTTATTTATTCTACTATTCATTTTTTCAACTTCTACAAATATACCATGTGGCACTTCTTGATCTAAAATTTTTAATGCCTTTTCTCTAATAGTTTCTTCTGCCAATTGTCTTAAAGTTTGATCTGTGTACTCTTCTATATCATAATATGCAGGCCCTTCTTTTAAGTTCTTTTCTATTTCATCTAATATGATATTTTTGTATTTTTCTTTCTTGGCAGATATTGGAATAACTGCTTCAAAATCATATTCCTTACGATATATATCAATTAAATTTAAAAGTTTTTCTTTTTCTACTAAGTCAATTTTATTTATTATTAATATTGTTTTTCTTTTAGTTTCTTTTATTTTGTCTAATATTATTCTATCTCCTTTACCTATATTATCACTAGTTGCTTCAATTAAGAATAATACAATATCACTATCTGGAATTGTGGCAAATGATGTTTCTATCATTGTTTCGTTTAACTTTGTTCTAGGTTTATGAATTCCTGGAGTGTCAGTAAATATTATTTGAGAATTTTCTCTATTTACAATTCCTTTAATTGCAGTTCGTGTGGTTTGTACTTTGTTAGCAATTGCAGCAACTTTTTCTCCCACTAGTAAGTTTATTAATGTTGATTTTCCTACATTTGTTCTTCCTATTAAAGTTACAAATCCTGATTTAAACATTTCTTCTCTCCTTCTTGCAAATATGTTTATATATATTATACACTTTTTTTATGCTAATTTTGTAGAAATTATGAAGTTATAATTATTTTTTCTAATAACATAAAAGCCAAAGAGAAAATTTCCCTTTGGCAATTTTTTATCTCAAATTTATGCATAAGCTTGACGTTTTTTGAAACTAAGTAAGTTTGTAATTTCTGTTTCAGTTCCTTTGCTCTTTTTAGTTTTTCTTGCTCTTTCTTGTTCAATTTCTCTTTTCTGTTTTTCAGCCATTGATTGACAAATGGCTTTTTGATATGTAAAGTGTGTGTCTTGTGCAATTTTGCTCCAGTTATATTCATTTCTAACTTTATTTTTAGCCTTTTTTGTTACATCTGCGCATAATTTATGATCATATAACAATTCTAAGATAGAATCAGCAATTGAGTTTGCATTTCCAGCATAACTTTTCATTCCATTTTCCTTATGTTGCACTATTTCATTTAATCCACCAATATCTGACACTACAACTGGTACTTCAGCAAGCATTGCCTCTAAAGCAACTATTCCAAATGGTTCATATGTGCTAGGAAATACTGATATATCTGCAGCTTTGTACATTTTTTGAACATCTTTTCCTCCTAAGTATCCTGCAAAATAAACTTTTTGACCTATTCCTAATGCATCTACTTGTGCTTTTAGTTCATCTATCATTCCACCTCTTCCAGCAATTACAAGTTTGGCATCATGATAACCTGCTAAAATTTTTGGCATTGCTGCTATTAAATGTTGAACACCTTTTTCATATACAAGTCTTCCAAGGAATAATATTATTTTTTCATTATCCATTGCAAATCTTCTTCTAAAGTTATAATCTCTTTCTACTCCATTAAAACTACTTAAATTTACTCCATTTGCTACTACATTTATTTTGTCATAAGGAAGTCCAAATAGTCTTTGGATTTCTCCTTTCATGTAGTTACTATTTACTATAACTTCTGATGATTCATATGTTAACATCCATTCTGTATCATTTATATATCTTTGTTGTTCATCATGTATTCCACTATTTCTTCCACTTTCTGTTGCATGAATTGTTGATACTATTGGTATATTAAATGAATTTTTTAAAGTTTTTGCGGCATAAGCTACTAACCAATCATGTGCATGTATTACATCAAACTTTCCTTCTTGAACTATTATTTCATTTGCTTTAGCAACCATATTAAAATTTAATTGCATTACCCAATCTATAAAATTGTTTGGATTTATCATATAGTTGTCTACTCTATATACCTTTACTCCTTTGTCATCCTCAAAATATGGCGTTTCGCCTTCTCTGTATGTTACTACTGTAACGTCATGTCCATCTTTTATTAGAGTATGTGATAAATCATGTACTACTCTAGCTATCCCTCCTACTACTCTTGGTGGGTACTCCCATGTTAACATCAATATTTTCATTGATTTAAATGCCCCTTTCTACAGACAAATTTTCTTTTGTTTTAATTTTTAATTTTAAATTTTTGCTCGCTTTTTTACATTTTATACAAGTTTTTACAAAAAGTAAATGCTTTTGACAAATTTTTTTTATTTTTTTATTGAATTTATTTTATTTTTGTTATACTATATATAAAGTAAACAAATTACATAGGAGGAAAAGTAATGCCTAGAAAAACAAAAGATTCTGAAAATAAGGAAATAGAAGTTAAAAATATAAAAGCTAAAAGGGGTTCAAAATCTACTACAGCAAAGGAAACAGCATCAACAGAAAAATTAGCAAAAACAAAATCTAAAAAGAAATCAACATCAGTAGCATCCAAAACTAAAACTGCTACAACTAAAAAAACTTCCTCAACAAAAAAAGTTTCTGCTTCAAAAAAAGGTACAGAAAAAGAACCAAAAGTAGCTAAAAGTAAAAAAACAACTACGGTTAAAAAATCTAATGTCAAAAAGAAAACTACAGCCAAAAAAACTTCTACCAAAAAAATAGATATAGTTGAATATTATGATTTACCATATAGATATAATCAAACTATTGTAAAAGTTTTAGCACAAACTCCAACAAGTCTTTTCATATATTGGGATATATCTGATGAAGATAGAGAAAATTACAAAAAAAATTATGGTGAAAACTTTTTTGAAACAACTAAACCAGTTTTAAAAATTTATAATGAGACTATGAACTATGAATTTGAAATTGAAATAAATGACTTTGCAAATAGTTGGTATCTACATGTAAATGACAGTAAATGTAATTATAAAATTGAGCTTGGCAGACGCCCTATTAACTTACAAAATAAAATTCCTGTAGATTATATATATATTTCTAGTTCAAATAAAATTGAATCTCCTAATGATAAAATATTAATTAACAAATTAGAGCATATGGTTTATTTTAGAAATGTTAAGACTCAAACTACAACAAGTAAATCTATTGCTAATTTATCATTTATGAGAAACATGGGAAAAATTTATAATATTTATGATTTGTACAAAAAAATATATAAAGATGAAGATATTGAAGAAATTAATAATCCTTCATCTAGATTTTTTTAAATATACAAAGGAGAATTATAATGCAACAAAAAAAAGGATACGTAAGTTTTGTATTGCATGCCCATCTTCCTTTTATACATCATCCTGAAAGTGATGATTATTTAGAAGAAACTTGGTTATTTGAAGCAATATCAGAAACATATATACCACTACTATTAAATTTTCAAAAATTGGTAGAAGAAAAAGTTGATTTTAGAATTACTATGTCAATGACACCTCCTCTACTTTCAATGCTTGATAATAAATTATTACAAAGAAAATATATAAAATATTTAAAAAGACTTATTGAGCTTTCTGAAAAGGAAATTAAAAGAACTGCTGGAGATGAAAAATTAAATTCGCTTTCTAAATATTATTATGAAAGATATTCAAATGATTTACACATTTTTAAAGATGTTTATAATTGTAATATAATTCAAGGATTTAAACATTTCCAAGACCTTGGTGTTTTGGAAATTATTACTTGTGGTGCAACTCATGGCTACTTTCCTATTTTATATGTAAATGAAAAAACAGTTAAAGCCCAAATTGCTGTTGGTGTTCAAACATATGAAAAATATTTTGGAAGAAAGCCTCGTGGAATTTGGCTTCCAGAATGTGGTTATGTACCAGAAGCAGATAAATATTTAAAAGAGTTTGGAATAGAATATATAATTACAGAAACACATGGAATTTTGTATGCAGACCCTACCCCACTTTATGGTACTTTTGCACCTATTGTATCACCTGAAGGAGTTGTTGCATTTGGTCGTGACTTAGAATCTTCAAGACAAGTATGGAGTTCAATTAATGGTTACCCTGGTGATTTTAACTATAGAGAATTTTATCGTGATATTGGTTATGAAGCTGATTATGACTATATTAAACCATATATTGCACACAATGGTGTTAGAGTTCATACAGGTATAAAATATTATAGAATTACTGGAAAAACTGAATTTAAGGATTATTATAATATTCAATGGGCAAAAGATTCTGCAGAAAAACAAGCTGGTCACTTTTTAGATTCTAGAAATGCTCAAATTGAAAATCTATCAAATTATATGGAAAATCCACCTATTATTCTTTGCCCATATGATGCTGAACTTTATGGTCATTGGTGGTATGAAGGTCCATATTGGTTGTATATTTTGTTTAAAAAAATTTATTATGATGATTGTAATTTTAAACTTATTACACCATCTGAATATATAGACAAATATCCAGAAATGCAAGTATGTTCACCTTGTAGATCTAGTTGGGGTGCAAATGGTTATAGCGAAGTTTGGCTTAATCCTACTAATGATTATGTACACAGACATCTTCATGTTGCAGGTGATAGAATGTGCGAATTAGCTTACCTTTTTCCAAATGCAAAAGGTTTAAAGAAAAAAGCATTGAATCAATGCGCTAGAGAATTATTACTAGCACAAAGTAGTGATTGGTTATTTATTATTACAAATGGAACTATGGTTGATTATGCGAAAAAGAGAATTAAAGATCATATTGGAAGATTTACAAAACTTTATTACCAAATTAAAAATGATAAAATTGATGAAGAATTTTTAAAAGATATTTCAAAAAAGGATTGTATTTTCCCAGATATTGATTATATGTTATATTATTAATTTTAAAGCAAAATAATAGTTTATTTTTCAAATTACTATTATTTTGCTTTTTATTATATTAAATCCGAATACAAGTTTCTTTTTTTATGAAATCACATAATATAATGTATATCAAATTAAATTTAGCAGATAATATTTTATGGAAAGGGGAATTTTTTCTTATGAAATCAATCGCATTAAAAACAAACAATTCTCAAGCTATAGAATATTTGCAAAATGAATTAGCTAATTTTGATATGGAAGATGTGCATTTTTCTTACAAAGAATTAAAACATTATAAAAATATTATAATTCACTATACTGGAAAGAATGAAAATATTTTTATAAGTAAAATTTCAACTCTTCTTTCCTTTTTAGTAATTTATGAATTTGAAGAAAATTTTTTAAAAGATATAATTATTACAAATTATTTTTATTTTTCTCCTCCAGAAAGAGATGTAATACTAAATAATTGCTTTGATATTATGATAGAATCAAAAAATTATTTAAAAGCAAAATTTGCTATTCTTTATGATATTTTTAGCAATTACTTAATTGAAAACAAAAAGATTTTTTTAGGTGGTTTTATAAATTTTAGATTAAAGCCATATACAGAAAAATTAAATTTAATTGTAGATCAAGCTGTAAATAGCTTTATTATTGAAAAAGAATATCAAGAATTTGTTTCTTTGTTAAGGCTTTATATAAACTCTCAGCCTTGTAATTGTAAGGAATTACACGTAATTTACTCAAATAATTTTACAATAATTCTTGATGAAAATAAAAATATAATTGAAAGTTCTGATGATATACTTAATACTAAATTTTTATCTGATATTTCATTTTCTACTAATGACTATACTTTAAACAGTCTTTTAAAGCTTTTACCTAAAAAGCTTTATATTCATTTAATTGATAAAACAATTGATGAATTTATAAAAACTTTAAGTTTGGTATTTGAAAACCGTATAATAATTTGTACAGATTGCAATATTTGTAAATTATATCAAAAAGTTGCTAAAAGGGATAATCCCTTCTAGCAACTTTTTTAATTTTTACTATATTCTTCAGGTATTTCGAAAGAATTATTATTTTGATTGCCAAATTTTATTTCAACATCTAATAATTGCTCTACATCACCCACATATGTTTTTATATATTTAAGGTCATTTCCACTGAAATATAATCTTGTTTTAGTATCTTCATTATCTATATTTCTTTTATAATTTATTATAAAAGCACTTGTTCCTTTAAATTCTTCATACCTATATTGCTTTCCATCAATTTCCTCTGTTCCTATTTCATACTTTAATTTTAGCACTTCATTCATATTATTTATAAATTCATTTAATAGAGATACATTATTTTTGTATTCATAATATTTTTTTGTGCTATCTAACAATAAATATGTAGTATTATCTTTTATTATATAAGTACTTTTTTCTCCCTCGTCTATAATTTCTATTTTGGCATTATTATTTTCTCTAATTGTGGTCCTTTTATTTTCATCATTTAATTTTAAACTAACACTATAATTTGCATTTTGCTTCATTGTATCTCTTAATGTAGTTAATTTTGATGTTCCATCTTCTTCTTGAATATTTGCTTGCTCTACTTTTTGTTCTTCTCCCTTGCTACTTAAAATTACAATTGTTACTACTGTAATAACTATTAAAGCTATTGCTACACATAAAATTATTATTTTTTTGTTCTTTTCCATATTTTTCCTCCTTTGTTAATTATACCTAAATTATATCAATAATATTTTTTTAATACAAGATTTTAGATAAATTTTATAATAAAAAACGTGCCTAAGATTTTCTAACAAAAGTAATATTTAAGAAAATTTAGGCACTCATATATATTTTTAATTTCTAGATTCTACTATTAATTTAATACCGGTTCTATCTTCACCTTCTACTTCCACCTCTGCAAACGCTGGTATACAAACAAGATCCACACCAGCTGGTGCAACAAAACCTCTTGCTATTGCCACTGCCTTTACTGCTTGGTTTAATGCTCCCGCTCCAATTGCTTGCATTTCTGCTTTACTTGATTCTTTTACTAATCCAGCTATAGCTCCTGCTACTGAATTAGGATTTGATTTTGATGAAATTTTTAAAATTTCCATTTCTTTTGCCTCCTATAATTTAATTTTTATTGCATTTTTTGCACTTTCTTATTCTACATCAATTGGGAAAAAATGTAAATAAAAACTGGAATTTTTTTCCAGTTTTTCGTCGCAATATTAAATTATATTTGACAAAATTCTACATCTGAATTCTAGTTATTTTTGTGGCTTTATTAGTTTTATCATCTATTTCAAAAATAACACCATTTAGCATGCATTCTCCATCAGCTATTTTATATTTTTCTGGTAATGAAGTTTCAAATCTTTTTAAAGAAGATTCTATATTCATTCCAATAACAGAATTTTTTGGACCTGTCATTCCTATATCTGTAATATATGCTGTACCTTTAGATAATATTTTTTCATCAGCTGTTTGTACATGTGTATGTGTTCCAAAAATTATTGTTGCCTCTCCATCTAAATAATATGACATGGCAATTTTTTCTGCTGTTGCTTCTGCATGAAAATCAATTACTATTATATCTACATTTGATTTTATTTTAGTTATTATATTTTTAGCTACTAAAAATGGATTTTCTGAAAGTACATTCATATCAACACGACCAATTAGATTAATAACACCAATTTTTTTGTTTCTACACTCGTATATGTTATATCCCTTTCCTGGAACTGGTTTACTATAATTAGCTGGTCTTATTATTTGAGAATGATCTATAAATTTAAATATGTCTTTCTTTCCCCATGTATGATTTCCCATTGTTATTACATCAACTTTTTGATCTAATATATCATGAAAATTTTTTTCTGTTATTCCCATTCCTTCAGCTACATTTTCTCCATTTACTATTACAAAATCAATATTTTCTTTTTCGCGAATTTGAGGTAGTTTAGTTTTCAACTCTTTTATTGAACAATTTCCAACTAAGTCTCCAATAGCTAAAATTTTCATATATTTTTACCCTTTCATTCTTACTTTAATAATTTTTCATTGTTTATAATTGCCATAATTATTTGTACTGTTTTTTCTAAATCATTATTTTTAATTACATAATCATATACATTAATTTTTGATTCTTCGTAATCAAATCTATTAAGCCTTAATATTATTTCTTCTTCACTTGGCTTGTCTATTCTATTTACTAATCTTTTTCTTAGTTCTTCTTTTGGTACTCTTAAAAATATTGTTACTATTTTAGTATCATTTTTTAAAAGTTCCACTAAATGTTCTGTTCCATTTACATCAATATCTTTTACAATTATTTTGCCACTAGCAATTTTTTCTTTTAATAATTTTTTAGAAGTCCCATAATAGTTATTATGATGTATATCATATTCATAAAACTCATCATTTGATATCATTTTTTCAAATTCTGATTTTGTTACAAAACAATATGTTTCTCCTTCTATATCGCCTTCTCTTGGGGGCCTAGAAGTAAAAGATGGAAGTGTTTCCACATTTTCCATCCTTTTTATTAACTCTCTTTTTATTGTATCTTTACCTGCTCCTGCAACTCCAGATAATATAACTAACATATTTTTACCTTCCCTTCTGCTATTTCTATTGCAGCTTGAGTAACTGGAGATTCCTCTTTTTTATCTGAACGAACTGCATCTCCTGCAGCTATTTGTCTTGCTCTTCTTGAAGTTGCAATAACTAATTCATATCTGTTTTTTGAATGTTTTAATAATTCTGTAACACTTGGTTTTACTATCATTTTTTTACCTTGCATAATTAATTTTATTATGCTCCCTTTCTCCATTACTTTAGGTTAATGGTACCATTTTTAATTATCCTCTTGAGTTATATCTTTATCTACTCTTCCAGCAACAGTTTCAGGTTGAACTGCTGATAATATAATATGTCCTGAATCCATAATTAAAACTGCTCTCGTTCTTCTTCCATATGTTGCATCTACTGCTGTTTTGTTATCTTTGGCCTCTTGAACCATTCTTTTTATTGGGGCAGATTCTGGACTTACAATTGCAACTATTCGTTCTGCTGAAACAATATTCCCAAATCCTATATTAACTAATTGCATACATTTCAACTCCTTTATTCTATATTTTGTATTTGCTCTCTGATGTTTTCAAGTTCTGTTTTTATGTCTACAACATTGTTAGTTATGTCTAAATTGTTTGCTTTTGAACCTATTGTATTTGTTTCTCTATTCATTTCCTGAATTAAGAAATCTAATTTTTTACCTACCGCTTGATTTGACTCTAACAATTGTTTAAATTGTGATATATGTGAATTTAGTCTTGTTATTTCTTCTTCAACAGAACATTTATCTGCATATATTACTACTTCTTGTGCAAGTCTTGACTTGTCTATGTCTTCGGTTTTTAATATTTCTTTTATTCTATCTTCTAATTTTACCACATAATCTTCAATAAGTCCAGTAGAAAATTTAGATATTTCAACAATTTTAGCTTCTATGTTACATAATCTTGATTGTAAGTCTTGAGAAATTTTTGTTCCTTCTTCTTCTCTCATATTTACTAATTGTAATACAGCTTGACTTACAGCCTCTAATAATTCTTGTTTTATTTTTTCATCATCATTATTTGATTTTATTGTTAATACATCTGGAAATCTTGCAATATCTGTAACTTCTATATTTGCGCGCAAATTTTCTTCATTGGCTAGTTGCCTTAATTGTTGTATATATAACTTAGCAAGTTCTGTATTTATTTTTACTTCATTTCCCTCTTTACTATTATTTTCATATGTAATAAATACATCTAATTTTCCTCTAGATACCTTCTTCAATATTTCTTTTTTTACATCTTCTTCTAAATAGCTTATTGTTCTTGGCATCTTTATATTTACATCTGAATATCTATGATTTATACTTTTTATTTCTACTTGATATTCTCTTAAATTTACGGTTAAATTACTTTTTCCATAACCAGTCATGCTTTTAATCATTTATTTTTACCTCTTTTTTTGGTCTACCTCTTTTTCTAGGTTTTGGTGATTCTTCTGATTCCTTTACTTTTTCTTCTGATTCTTTTATTTTATCTACTTTCTCTTCAGTTTCTTTTGTTTTATCTACTTTCTGTACAGAATCTGTCTTTTTACTTCTAGTTGTTTTCGCTTTTGGGGTGGATTTTGCATTACTACTAGAATTTGTCTTAACAGATTTTGTCGTTTTTGTAGCAGTTTTTTTCTTTGGTTGCTTTTCTTCGGCTTTCTCTAGATTTTTTTCGTTTTTACCTTTTTGACTTTCTTCTTTTTTATCTTTTTCTTCTAGTTCTGGATTTTTATCTGTTTCTATTAGTTCTTGTTTTTTACCTGCTTCTACTTCTTCTATATCATCTTTAGATAAATCTTTTTCTTTTTCTGAATTATTTGCTAATTGTTCTTTTAATATTTTTTCTTGTTCTCTTATTTTTTCCATTTTTGCTCTAATATTTGCTATTTTATCATTTGTAGTATTATTTTCTTCAATATTTATTTCATTTTTATATTCTTTAGTTGTATTGTTATTTTCTAATGTATTTTCTTCTGGTTCTATTTCTTCCTTATCTAATTTTTCTTCCTCTTGTTCTACTTCTCTTTCTTTTTTAGAAGCTTCTTTTTTACTTGGTTTTTCTTTCTTGATTATTTCGGGAATATCACTTAATCCTTTTAAGTAATCTCTTCTAGCTTTAGTATTTATAATTATTGATTTCAATACATAATAAACTGAAAATATATATGAACATATTAATATATATCTTTGAAAATCAAAGCCATATAGTTTTATGACATACATAGTTGTCAAGCTATGTATTGCTAAAGCTAAAGCCTCAAATGCATGAATAATTATTCTTTTGCTTTCTTTTTTATATGCAATTTCTATTAATACAAGTGTTATAACTAAAAATACTAAAGTCGCACCTTTAACTATATCAACTATTCTATCTTGAAAGAAATTTTTATATACTATACTTAATGCACTAAAATATAACATAATTAGTATTGCAAGTAGTAAATTAATAAATACTCTTGTTGATATTTTTTTATCTATTTCTTTTAATATACTTTTTTTCTCTTCTTTATTACTTTTTTCTTCAGTTTCTATTTTTTTCATTTTTCTATTGATGCTAGCTTTTCTAACATCTTCTCCTTTCTTTTATTATATAATTTTTTACATTTCAAGTTCATACATTATATTGCTTAGTACATTCAATGCTACTGTTTCTGTTCTTAAAATTCTTTTACCTAATGTTATTATTTTAGCTCCATATTTTTTCAATATTTCTATTTCATTTTCTTCTAATCCGCCTTCTGGACCTATTATAATTCCTATTTTTTGCTTTTTGTGTTGTTCTTTTAATTTTTGCAGTTCTTGTTTTATCGTATTTGTTGTTTCCTTTTCATATGCTACTATTATAATATCATATTGATTTATTACTTGATATATATTTTTTAATGGCATAACTTCATTTATTTTTGGAATTATATCTCTTTGACATTGCTTTGCTGCAACTTCCGAGATTTTTTGCCATCTATCTATTTTTTTGATTTTGTCTTTTTCATTTAATTTTACTACACATCTTGACATTTCTGTAGGAGTTATATCATATACACCAAGTTCAACAGCTTTTTGTATTATTAATTCCATTTTGTCTGATTTTGGAATCCCTTGAAAAATTGTAACCTTCACATTTGGTTCTGTGGTTTTTTCTATTTTTTCTTTTATTATACATTCTACTTTTTTATCATTTATTGAACTAATTTCACATAAGTAATTTTTTTGTTCTTCTGAATTACATATTTCTATTATTGATTTTTCTTGTAGCCTTAAGACATTTTTTATGTGATTTACATCTGTTCCTGTTATTTGTATTTTGTTATTTTCTATTTGACTTGAATTAACAAAAAATTTTGGCATATATTTCTCCTTATTTACTTATGTTTGAATTATATCATATTATAAATTAAATTGCTACATAAATTTAAAAAAAATAGTCAATATTTCCGGGTTTAGTTTATACAAAACGTTTAAACCAAACCTGAAACTATTGACTAACAATTAATTATTTTTAATAATTTTCAGCTTTTATTTCAAAATATGCTTTTGGATGGCTACATACTGGACAAATTTCTGGTGCATTTTTTCCTATAACTATATGTCCACAATTTCTGCATTTCCAAATTCTATCTCCATCTTTACTAAATACTAAATCTCCGTTTACATTGTCTAATAACTTTTTATATCTTTCTTCATGCTCTTTTTCTATTTTTCCAACTGCTTCAAATAAATATGCTATATGATCAAATCCTTCTTCTTTGGCTTCTTTTGCCATTCTGTCATACATATCTGTCCATTCATAGTTCTCTCCATTTGCTGCATCTTCTAAGTTTACTGCTGTTGTTGGGATTTCTCCTCCATGTAATAACTTGTACCATATTTTTGCATGTTCTTTTTCATTATCGGCTGTTTCTAAAAATATTGCTGCAATTTGCTCATATCCTTCCTTTTTTGCTTTGCTTGCAAAATATGTATATTTATTTCTTGCTTGTGATTCTCCTGCAAATGCATCCATTAAATTTTTTTCTGTTTTTGTTCCTTTTAAATCTTTCATGATACTTTCCTCCTTTAAATTAAATTATTAATATCATAATTAGTAGCTAATGTCAAGATTTATTATAGAAGTTGTAATATCTTTAACTACTGTTTAATTGTTCTTAAAAAAAGTTTAAAGGATTTTGATAATCTCCATTTAACCTAATACCCAAATGGAGATGTGGTCCGGTAGTTGCACCATTTGTTGGATTTCCGGATGAATCTTTATATATATTTCCTTTTACTCCATAAACATTTTTTGGACCTACACATCCGAATTACTTGTCCTTGTTTTATTTCTTGACCAACTTGCACAATAAAATTAGGATCACAATGACAATATGAAACTTTGTAATTATCAAATGAAAGAGTTATTGTATAACCACCTGCACCTAAAAATTGCCTAAACGTAATTTTTCCATCATGTACCGCTATAAATTTTGTACCAGGTGGAGCAGGTATATCAACTCCTGAATGGGAGCTTGATGCACCTGTCGTTGGAGATACTCTTTTTCCAAATGGTGAACTTATCCTAGTATAACCAGGTAATGGCCAAACAAAACCTTTGGGATTTATTTGTATTATTTCTTCATTATTTGCACTGCTATCTTTAGAATTATTTGTTATTTGATTACTTAATATCGTTGGAGTAAAAAATATTGATATAAAAAATATGAGTAAAAACTGTATTAATAAAAATCGTTTTAAATATTTATATATTGAATATCACCTCTTTTTTTGATTATAATTAAAGATATTTGTTGATAAAATTTAAGAAAAAAATAAAAGATTATTAATAGAAAAACTCTATATGAGAAATATAGAGTTCTTTGGCAGGGGTAGAAGGACTCGAACCCTCACAGGCGGTTTTGGAGACCGATGTGCTACCATTAACACTATACCCCTAAATATTTTCAAACTTTTTTGATTATAACATATTAATTTTAAAATGTATAGTTTTTTATAAAAATTTTCAAAATTTTTTAGCGAGCCTAAGAAATAACTCTTGGCTCGCTTAAATTACATGTCATCATCTTCATCTTCTAAATTTCCACAACCTTTGCATCCAGAACAATTGCTTTTTCCACAATCTGTATTTTTTATGTTTTCAGCTTCTTCTGAATTTCCAGACCAATCTAATTCTATTATATTATTACATTGCGGACATTCTATTTCAGAATTCTCTTGATTTAAATCTATTAAGAATTCATTATCACAATATGGACAAACTATTTCAAAATCATAATCACCTTGTTCATCATCTATATTATCATAAATTTCTTCTTCGTCTTCAATATAGATATCTTGCTCTATATCTGCAATTTCTTGTTGCATTGAACTAATCCTTTGTTCTAAATCACTTTGGATTTTTTCAATTTGTGATATTTTTTCTTCTTTGAAATTTAAAATATATTCCATTTTATCTATTATTACATTCATAAACTCAGTTGTCCTACCTTTAACATATTCTAAATCTTGTTTATTTTGAATGTTTTTTTCTAAATCCTCCATATAATTTTTGAATTCTTTTTTTAATTCTGACATTAATTATTCACCTTTCTTAAACTCTTTCCATGTATTCACATGTTCTAGTGTCTATTCTTAAAACATCACCAATATTTACAAATAATGGAACTTGTAGTTCTAAACCTGTTTCTAATGTTGCAGGTTTACCAGATGTTGTTGTCGTGTTTCCACTAAATCCTGGTTCTGTATATGTAACTTCTAATTCTACAAATGTTGGAGGTTCTACTGCAAATACACTTCCTTTATATGAAAGTATTGTAACTTCTATGTTTTCTTTCAAGTATTTTAAACAATCTCCTAATTGTCCTTCATTTAATGGCATTTGATCATATGTTTCATTGTCCATAAAATAATATAGATCTCCATCATTATATAGATATTGCATTGCCTTTTTCTCTATCTCTGCTCCTGGGAATTTATCTGATGGATTGAATGTTTTTTCCAATACTGCTCCTGTTATAACATTTTTTAATTTTGTTCTAACAAAAGCTGCTCCTTTCCCTGGTTTTACATGTTGAAATTCTACTACTCTAAATACATTTCCTTCCATTTCAAATGTTGTTCCATTTCTAAAATCTCCTGCTGAATATACTGCTGCCATATTTTATTTCTCCTTTCATTTTTTAAACTGCTCAATTTTTATTGTTACAGTTTATAGTTAAACAAATTGCTTAAATGCAATCTGTACTATTTTTATTTTTAACATTACTTATTTTACTACATTTTCTTGGAAAAATCAATAGTTTACTATATTACAATATAATTTTTCTCAGAATTGGTTAAAGTTATACAACCAGATTTTGTAATTTGTACTGTATCTTCTATTCTAACTCCAAATTTCCCGGTCACATAGATTCCAGGTTCACTTGTTATTACCATATTTTCTTTTAATGTTGTATCATTTTTATAATTGATAAATGGTGGCTCATGTATTTCAAGCCCTACTCCGTGTCCTATACTGTGAATTAAATCATAGTTATTCATTCTAAAATCATTTACAACCATTTTTGATAAAAGTCTTATACTTGCACCATCTTTATATTCATCTAATGTTTGTTTTTGATTTTTTAATACTAAATCATACACAGGTTTTATTTCGTCAGGCACACGCCCTACAAAAAAAGTTCTTGTCATATCTGAGCAATATCCATTATATTTGCATCCCATATCAATTGTTATAATATCTTCTTTTCCAATTTTTCTATCTGTTGGAACGGCATGAGGTTTTGCAGAATTTTCTCCAGATGCCACTATTGTATCAAATGATATTCCATCTGACCTTTGCTTATAATATTCATCTATTTCATTTGCAATCTGTTTTTCTGTCATTCCTGGTTTTATATAAGATAATATATATGAAAAACAATCATCAGTTATTTCACATGCAGTTTTTATATTTTTTAATTCCTCTTCATCTTTTATCATTCTCTGTTTTTCTATAATATATTCAGTTTCTACTAAATTGTTAATTTTATATTTTCTAACTAATTCTTTATATTTGGCATATGTAACATAATTTTCCTCAAATCCAACATTTTCACAAAACATGAAAAAATTCTCATAGTCATCAATAGAAACGTCTTTTATGTCATAAACTATTATTTCATCAAATAATGTTAAAGTGCTATGTACATATTCTATGTATCTTCCATCTGTTATATATATGTTTTCTTTTCTCGTTATTAATAAAACCCCTTCGGCATCTAAACCTGTTAAATATTTGATGTTAATTGGGTTTGAAATTATTATTCCTTGCAAATCTAAACTTGCCATTTTATTTCTTAACCATTGCATTTTTGGATTCATCTATTAATCAATTCCTTCCTTTATATTTTTATCCTTTATACATTCCTAATGTAAATATTTGCATTAATACTAATTTTATTGTTTCAAATGGTACAAATGTACTAATAAATGATGCAATAACGATGAAAGGGCCAAATGGTATGTATTCGCTTGTCTTTCTTATTTTTGTTATTAGTAATACTATACTTAAAACTGCCCCTATTAAAAATGACAAAAGTGTTATTATTATTATATTTGATAATCCAAAAAATAAACCTAATGCTCCCATTAATTTAACATCGCCAAATCCCATTGCCTCTTTTCCATAAAATAATCCACCTAGCAATGTTATTGCTAAAAATATTCCTGCTCCGGCTAACATTCCAAAAAACATATTTATTGAAATTGCAACATTTGATAATCCATATAAGAAACAAAATATTAGTCCTGTCTCAAATATTGCTAAATTAAGTCTATTAGGAATTATTTGCAATTTAAAATCTATTACAAATGCAGATAATAGCATTGGTGTTAATATCATAAATTTTATTAAATCTAAATTTCCAATTATTGTATCTTGTATTCCATAAACATATATAAGTCCTACATATATTATGGCTGTAACTAACATTAATATATAATTTGGTCTAAATTTTGCTTTATATTCTTTAAATATTTTTAGTGTAAATACTTTTTCATATTTTGGTAGTCTTTTATTCATCCAATCCACAAATTGTCCTACAAATAGTGCTAGTATTATTGCACCTATATAGTAAGCTATGTGTATGTCATTAATAAACATTTTTATTTTCTCCTTCGTTTTTACGTTTATTTTAATATATGCTAGTTTGATTCTTTTGTTATTTCTGATTTTTTATATTTATTTTTTATAATATCTTCTATTGGTCTTTTCCACCTCGTATACCAATATTCTTTTTTTTCAATTGGTTCAACTAGTATTGTAAACATATTACACCTATTCCCACCAATGACATCTGTAAAAATTTGATCTCCAACAACAGCTATGTTTCCTGATTCTTCTTGAAATATTTTTTGTACTTTTAGGAAGCCTGTTTTGAATGGTTTTTTTGCTAAGTTTATATATGGAATGCTTAAAGTCTCTGAAACTTTTTTAACTTTTTTCTTATCATTTGTGTTTGATAATATATATAGTTTGATGTTATTTGATTTCATTTGCTTTACCCAATTTTTTACATTTTCTGATATTTCTTGTTTTTTATTTATTAGTGTATTATCTACATCTAGAATTAATCCATTTATTTGGTTTTTATACAATATTTCAGGTGTGATTTCTGTTACACTATCTAATAGCATATTTGGATATAATATCATTTTTACCTCCATGATGTTTTTTGCCATTTATATATTATCAATATGTTAGTCTTTTGTCAAATGTTTTTTAGTTTTTATGATATTGTTTGGTTTATTCCTCTAGCAACAATATCCTTCATATTTTCAATTAAATCATCAATTTCCTTTGGAGTAACAATCATATTATAATCCCCGACATTTAAAGCATCCTTTACCTCTTCATATTTATCTTCTTGTTGCAATTTATTTAAATATTCGTTTGACTCTGCTTTATCTTGTAATTTATCAATAAAAATATCTATTCCATCAGATACTAAAGTTGCAAGTTCTACAACTGTTGGAATTCCGAAGTGCTATTACCGGTATTCCAAGTGTTGTTTCACTTAATTCTGCTCTAGCGTTTCCAACTCCAGCTCCTGGTACTATTCCAGTATCTGATATTTGTAATGTTGAACTTATTCTTTCTATACTTCTTGAAGCTAAACTATCAATTACTATAACAACCTTTGGTTTAACATTATCAACTACACCTTTTAGTATTTCTAATGTTTCCATTCCAGTTGTTCCTAAAACTCCTGGTGCTATCGCACATACATTCCTTGTGTTTTCATCCAAATATTCAGGCATGTATTTGATTATATGTCTTGTTATATCTATTTCATTTATAACTTTTGGACCTAAACTGTCTGGCGTAACATAAACATTTCCAAGACCTACTACTAACATTTCGTCTTTTCTAGTTACATGCTTGTCTAAAATTTTGCCTAGTTCTTCTGTTAATACATCTGATGCTTTCTGAATTTCTTCGTCTCTTGCAATTTTTAAGTTTTTTATGTCTATTGTTACATATATTCCTTTTGGCTTTCCTATAGCCTTTTCTCCATTTTCATTTGTTATGAAAACTCTTTCGATTTTTAGGTTTTCATCTACATCTTGCATTTGACTATCTATTCCGTCTATTTCATTTTCCACTTTGTTTGCTTTTTTATAAATGTCTCTTCTCTCATTTGCTAAATCTGTTCTAAAATTATACATAAAAATCACCACTTTCTAATACATATTATTTTAAAAAATGGATTTTTTATACATTTTTGTTTACTTTATTTTACATGCAAAAAAAGTTAACCAATAAGGTTAACTTTTATATTATTTAGAAGATTCCTACAATTTCTCCATTTTCATCTATATCAATACTTTCTGCTGCTGGAACTCTAGGAAGTCCTGGCATTGTCATAATGCTTCCTGCAAGAACTACTATAAATCCTGCACCAGATTTTAACACAACATCCCTTACATTTATATTAAAATCTTCTTTGCATTCTAGATTTTTTGCATCATCTGAAAAAGAAAATTGTGTTTTTGCAATACATACTGGTAAATTAGAATATCCTAAAGACTCTATTTTAGCAATTGTATTTTCTGCTTCTTCAGAATACTCTACACCTTTTGCTCCATAAATTTTTGTACAAACTTTTTCTATTTTTGTTTTAATACTATCTTCTAAATCATATGTATAATTTAATGTTGAAGGTTTTTCAGATAATTCAACTATTTTTTGTGCTATATCAATAGCTCCATTTCCACCTTTGCCCCAACCTTCTACAACACTGAATTCTACTCCTTTTTCTTCTACTTTTTGTTTTAAGAATTCTATTTCTGCTGGTGTATCTGTATTATATTTATTTAAAGCAACTACAACATTTAATCCAAAATTTTCTTTTAGATTTTCTATATGTTTATATATGTTTCCTAAACCTGATTCAATTGCTTCAATATTTTCTTCAAGAATTTTATCTTTTGGTAAGCCTCCATGGTATTTTAAAGCTTTTATAGTTGCAACTAATACAACTACATTTGGTTTTAGATCAGCCTTTCTGCACTTAATATCCAAGAATTTTTCAGCTCCCAAGTCTGCACCAAATCCAGCTTCTGTAACTGTGTATTCACCAAGTTTTAAAGCTGTTTTCGTAGCTATTACGCTATTGCATCCATGTGCAATATTGGCAAATGGTCCACCATGAATTAAAGCTGGTGTATGTTCTAATGTTTGAACTAAATTTGGTTTTATAGCATCTTTTAAAAGTACAGCCATTGCACCTTGCGCTTTTAAATCTTTTACATATATTGGTTCATTTTGTTTATTATATCCAATTAACATTTTTGATAAATTTTCTTTTAAGTCAAATAAGTTTTTAGATAAACATACAACAGCCATTATTTCTGAAGCAACTGTTATATCAAATCCATCTTCTCTTGGAACAATTTTACTTTCTCCAGATAACCCAGTATTAACTTTTCTTAATTGTCTGTCATTTAAGTCAACACATCTTTTCCATACTACTTTTTCAAATCCAAGCTCATTTCCAAAATAAATATGATTGTCTATCATTGCTGAAAGTAAATTATTTGCAGCAGTAATTGCATGTATATCTCCTGTAAAATGTAAATTTATGTCTTCCATTGGAGCTACTTGTGAATATCCTCCACCTGCTGCTCCACCTTTTACACCAAATACTGGTCCTAGTGATGGTTCTCTTAATGCTAATACTGATTTTTTTCCTATTTTTCTTAATCCATCTGCTACAGCAATTGAAACTGTAGTCTTTCCTTCGCCAAGTGGTGTTGGGCTTATAGCTGTTACTAATACTAATTTTCCATTTTCCTTATTTTCTAATTTTTTTTGTAAATCTTCACCTATTTTGGCTTTGTACTTTCCATACATTTCTAAATATTCTTCAATATCAAGTTCTTTAGCTATTTTGCTTATTTCTTTTAATTCTACACTTTTTGCAATTTCAATATCTGTCAATTTTAACACTTCCCTTCCTAATTTTATGGTTAATAAAATTTTACCATTATTATTTAAACAACTAGTCCAACAATTATGCCAATTAAAGCTCCTACAAAGACTTGTTTAGGTGTATGTCCTAAAACTTCTACAAGTTTTTCCTGTACTTCTATTCCTGTAAGTCCTGGAGTTTGTACTATTTTATTTAAAAGCCTTGCTTGTTTTCCTGCTGCTCTTCTAACACCTGCAGCATCATACATTACAACAAGAGCAAATAATAAAGACAATGCAAACATTGGAGTATCTACTCCTATATCTTTTCCTATCATTGTTGCTAGAGAAACAACAACAGCTGAATGAGAACTAGGCATTCCACCAGCTCCTAGAATTCTTTTGAAATTAAATTTTTTTGTGGTTACCAAGTCATATATAAGTTTAAATAATTGTATGAAAAACCATATTAACATTGGTATAATTATGTATTTATTATGTAAAAAACCATCGAAATTGTTCATTAAGCTTTCTTTCATCTCTTTTATTTTCCTTTCTAAAAACGTACCAATTTAATATGATTTCTATGTATTAAAATCTTCTTCTACTACAGTACCATTTTGTTCTAAAAGAATTGTTATTTTTTTATCTGCTTCATCTAACATTTTACTACATTGTTTTGAAAGTTTCATTCCTTCTTCAAATTTTTTCATAGATTCATCTAAATTCAAATCTCCTTTTTCTAATTCTGAAACTATATTCTCTAAATTAGCCATATTATCTTCAAATGTATTTTTTTCACTCATATTTTTTTCCTTTCTTTATACTATTTTTGCTGACTTTTCGCCATCTATAAATCTTAAGTTTACAACATCTTCTGATTTTAAGTCTTTACTAGATTTTATAACTTTTCCATTAAATTGAGTTATAGAATAACCTCTTGTTAAAGTTTTTAGTGGGCTTAAAGCATCTAGTTTAGATACTAATTCTACATATTTTGTTTTTTCTTCTTTTTGCTTAATTTTTATAGAATTCTCTAATTTTTTCAGATATGTATCTAACTTTTGATCATTGTCATATATAAATCTTTTTGGCTCTTTAAAAACTACACTAGAAATGCATTTTTCATATTTTAATCTCATATAATCTAATTTTTTTATTAATGAATCTCTTAGTCTTTTTTGACATAGAGATAATCTATCAATTACATCTCTAATGTTTGGAACTGCAAGTTCTGCAGCTGCAGATGGTGTTGGAGCTCTTAAGTCTGCAACAAAATCTGCAATTGTAAAATCTGTCTCATGCCCAACTGCTGATATAACAGGAAGTTCAGAATTATATATAGCATCTGCTACAACCTTTTCATTAAACGGCCATAAATCTTCTAATGATCCTCCTCCTCTTGCTATAATTAATACATCTGCTAATTTATGCTCATTCATATATTCTATAGCTTTTGCTATCTTCTCTGCTGCACCTTCTCCTTGTACAGGTACTGGTAATATCCTTAAATTCACATTTGGATCTCTTCTTGTGGATACATTTATTATATCTTTTACTACTGAACCTGTTTTGGATGTTAATACACCAATTATCTTTGGCATTTTAGGTATTGCTTTTTTGTGGCTTACATCAAAATACCCCTGCTTTTCTAACTCTTGTTTTAATTTTTGAAACTGTTGATATAAATCACCAACACCATCTTCTTCCATTGCTTTTGTATATATTTGGTAAACTCCATCTCTTTCATATACAGAACAAGTTCCAAATACTATAACTTTACTTCCTTCTTTTGGCTCAAATGGTAATTTATCTGCATAACTTTTAAACATTACACATTTTATTAAACTATTTTCATCTTTTAATGTAAAATACAAATGCCCTGTATAATGTCTTTTAAAGTTAGATATTTCACCTTTAACTAACACATTATTTAAAAATTCATCTTCAACAAATTTATTTTTTACATACAAATTTAAATCTGTTACTGTCATTGGATTATATTTCATACTATATACTTTATAATTCCTTTCTTTGTTTATTAGCCATTGTTTTCTTTTACAACACTTGCTAAAATTCCATTTACAAATTTTTTAGATGAATCTTCTCCATACTTTTTAGCAAGTTCTACTGCTTCATTTATGGCTACTTTAAACGGAACCTCTTTAAATGTAATTTCATATATTGCAAGCCTTAAGATAGATAAATCTATTTTTGAAATTCTTTCTAATTTCCAATCTGATTTTAAGTTTTTTTCAATTTTCTCATCTATTATATTTATGTTATTCTGTATTCCTAAGGCTGCATCTTCTATATATTTTTTTGCATTTTGTGTTTCTATTTCATTTGCTTGTAAATATAAATCTATTGCTTCTTGAATGTTCTCTGCTTTTTGAATTTCTAAACTATAAATAAATTTAAATGCTAATTCTCTTATTGTTGATCTGTCCATTTATTTCTCCTATTCTACTATAACTTATCTATAAATTTTTTTGTTTTTTCTTTTACTTCTTCTTTATTTTTATAAATATAATCTCCTATAAAACCACATGCAAATATGAGTACAAGTCCAATAATTAACTGTTGTAGTCCTGTAATTAATAATATTATTGCAACCGTAACACCTAGAATTATTCCTTTATTTCTATTCCAAAATTCTTTAAAATCTTCCATTTCCTTATTTCCTTTCATAATTTTACTTGTGGCTTAAGATATAGTTTCATTTACATTATCACTTGGTTTTTCATCTACAGCATTTTTTATTTTTATATTTACTTGTTTTACATCTAAGTCTGTTGCTTTTTTTACTTTATCTTTTATTTCTGTTTGTAATTTTGCTGATAAATCTTTTATTAAAGCATTATTGGTAACAACTAGGTTTGCAAAAACATTGACATTATTATCTTTGTCAAGTTCTACACTTGTTGTTATTTCTTGCGCATCTTTATAAGTACTTGCTGCAGCACTTACTAAATTTTCTATTGTATCTTTAGATATCATTAGTTTTCCATTTTCGTTTTGTAAAAGAACTCCTTGCCTATCTTTTATTTGTTCTTTTGATGTTTTATCAAAAAATATACATTTTATTGATAATAAAATAAATACTACACTTACTCCTAAAACTATTTTTGATGATGTTTCTCCAGTTATTAATTTTGTTACTAAATTTCCTACTGTATCTATATCTAACCAACCAAATATTAATATGCATAATAAAACTGAAAGTATTAGTATTATGTTAGAATATAATATTAGTACCATTTTTTCTAAAATTTTCATTTCATATCTCTCCATTTCTTTTTATATTTTATTGTTCGTTTGAATTATTTTCTTGTTCTTTGTTTTCAACAGTTGTTTCTTTCTTTACATTAGTATCTACACCTTGTACATGAACATTTACTTCTTCTACTTCCATCCCTGTCATATTTTCAACTGCTTTTTTTACTCTGTTTTGAATTTCAAATGCTACATCTGGTATTCTAGTACCATATTCTACTATAATGTTTACATCTATTTTTACTTTTGATTCTGTTTTATCAACTTTAATTCCTTTTGCCATGTTTTTCTTTCCACTTAATACTTCTGAAATTCCTCCTGCAAATCCACCTGCCATGTTTGCAACTCCGCTTACCTCTGATACTGCAACTCCAGCTATTACTGCTATTACATCATTTGAAATTTGTATGCTTTCTTGTTCATTAGTTTTTGCTATTTCTTGTGTTTGTTCTGATTTTACTTCTTCTTTATTTTCTGTTTGGACTTCTCCTTTAATTTCTATAACTTCTTCATTGTTTTGATTTTCTTCATTCATAATTCTTCCTCCTTACTATATCAAAAAAATTGATATACTTTAACTTTTATAAGTATATCAATTTTTATTTGTTTTTACAACCTATTTTGAAAATTTTTATTCAAACACATCAAATTCGTTTATTGCATTACCCCTTAAATAGTCTTGTATTGACATTCTTTTTGCATTTTCTCCTTGAATTTCAATTGCTTTAAGTATTCCTTTTGATGTTTTTATAAAAATACCATCCCTTGGATCTGATATTATGACTGTTCCATTTTTAAACATTTCTATATTTTCTTCATCATACATGAGTTCTTCTGATGTAGCAATATCTACTTTCCAGAATTTTATCTTTTTACCATTTAAAAATGTATATGCACCCATAATTGGATTTAATCCTCTTACTAAATTTTTGATTTGCTCTGCAGTTTGATTTTCCCAATCTATTTTTGCCATGTTTTTGTCTAGCATTGGAGCCATTGTGAAATCTTCTCCTTGCTTTTGCCTTGGTGCTATTCCTTCTTCTACTTGTTGCAATGTTTTTACTAAAATTTCTCCTCCAATTTTAGAAAGTCTATCCCAAAGTTCTCCTGTTGTTTCGTCTTTACCAATTTGTACTTCTTCCTTTAAAATTATGTCTCCAGTATCCATCCCTTTATCCATATACATTGTTGTTACTCCTGTAATTTTATCTCCATTTAAAATTGCCCATTGTATTGGTGCCGCTCCTCTGTATTTTGGAAGTAAAGAACCATGCACATTTATACAACCTTTTTTTGGTATATCTAAAATTTCTTTTGGTAAAATTTTTCCGTATGCTACAACACAAATTACATCTGGATTTAATCTTTTTATTTCATCAATAAATTCTAAATTTCCTTTTACCTTTTCTGGTTGATATATTTTTAAATCTTTTTCTATTGCAAATTGTTTTACAGGAGATGCTACCATTTTCATCCCTCTGCCTTTTGGTTTGTCTGGATTTGTTACTACTGCTAATATTTCATGCTTTGCATTGTATATTGCTTCTAAACTGTCTTTGGCAAAATCTGGTGTACCCATAAATATTATATTCATACTTATACTCCTTTTTTGTTATTTGCTCTAAGTTTAGTTTTCTTCAGGCGTTATATATTCCATAGTTCCAGGAAGCATTTTCTCTACAAAAAGTTCTCCATTTAAATGATCTACTTCATGGCATATTGCTTGTGCAAATAAATCTTTAGCTTTTACTTTTACTCTTTTTCCTTCTCTATTTGTATATTCTGCTACAACCTCCGTAGGTCTTATAACTTTAGCAAATTTATTTGGAAAACTTAAGCAGCCTTCTTCCATTTCTTCTGATCCCTTTGTTTTTAATATTACTGGGTTTATCATTGCAACTGGTCCGATTATCATCGTATAAATCTATTACTAATACTCTTTTTAATATTCCTACTTGAACTGCTGCCAAACCTACTCCATTAAATTTATGCATTGTTTCTATCATATCATCTATTAATATTTGAAGTTTTTCGTCTACCTTTTCTACTTCTCTTGATTTCTTTTTTAGTATTTCATCTCCCTCTTGCCTTATTTGTCTAATTGCCATATTTATTCCCCCTACATCATATTATTTGGATTTACATCTATATTTATTTTTGTATTTTTTAAATTTTTACTATATATATTAGTTAAAGCTTTATTTAATATTGCATTAGATTTTTCATCAACCTTTCCTTTTATAATAATTCTCCATCTAAACCTATTTTGAATTTTATCTATTGGACAAGGCATTGGTTTATATATTTTAAAATTTCGCATATCCAAAACTTTATTTAAATAATTATACATATATGTACTTACATTTTGAATTTCTTTTTCATCTAAACTACTAAAACCAATTAATATTATATCGCAAAATGGTGGATATTTCAACTGTTTTCGCAAAGCAATTTCTGTTTCATAAAATAAGTCGTAATCTTGTTTTTTACTGCATTCTACACTAAAATTATCTGGTGTATAACTTTGTATTATTACTTTTCCTTGTTTATTTTCTCTTCCAGCTCGTCCGAGCAACTTGAGTTAATATTTGAAAGGTTCTTTCGTTTGCTCTGTAGTCATCAATGTTTAATGAACTATCTGCTGTAATTACTCCAACTAAAGTTACATTAGGAAAATGATGTCCTTTAACTACCATCTGTGTTCCAATTAGTATATCTATATTTTCATCTCTAAATTTATTTAATATTACTTCATGTGAGTTCTTTTTTGTTACTGTGTCAACATCCATTCTTATAGTTGAAGCATTTGGAAATAATTTGTTTATTTCTTGTTCCAACTTTTGTGTTCCTGTTCCAAAATATCTTATCTTATCACTTCCGCACTCTGGACATTTTGTTACTACGTTTTCCTCATGTCCACAATAATGACATTTTAGGACATTTTCAAATCTGTGATATGTAAGACTTATATTACAGTTTGGACATTTAACAGTATATCCACATTCTCTACACATTATAAATGTTGAATATCCTCTTCTATTTAAAAACAATATTGTTTGCATTTTATTTTTAAGATTTTCTTCTATTGCATTATATAAGTCCATACTTAGCATTGACCTATTTCCGTTTGCAAGCTCTAACTTTAAATCTACTACATTTACATCTGGTAAATTCGAATCATTTGCTCTTTTAGTTAATTTAAGTAATTTTATATCACAATTATTAGCCCTATAAAATGTAGTTAAATCTGGTGTTGCACTTCCTAGTATTAATGGACATTTGTTTACTTTTGCAATTAATTGTGCAATCTCTTTTGCATTATATTTTGGCGTTGCTTCTGATTTATATGAGCTATCATGTTCTTCATCTATTATTATTATACCCAATTTTTCCAATGGTGCAAATATTGCTGATCTTGCACCTATTACTATTTTTATTTTACCGTTCTTTTATCTTTTTCCACTCATCATGTCTTTCTCCTATTGAAAGTTTGCTATGCAATACTGCTATTTCTTCTTTTCCAAATCTAGATACAAATCTATCCACCATTTGAGGCGTTAAAGATATTTCTGGAACTAATACTATTGCTGTTTTATTTTCATCTATCACTTTTTTTATTAATTGAAGGTAGACTTCTGTTTTTCCTGAGCCTGTAACTCCATATAACAAAAATTCCTTGAACTCATTGTTGCTTATTGAATTAGCAACAAATTCATAAGCAATATTTTGTTCTTGCGTTAATTTTAAATTATTCGTTTTTCTTACATTTTTATTTATTAATGGATCTCTACGAACTGTTTTTTCTATAATTTCTAAATAGTCGTTTTTTATTAATGTATTTACAATTGCACGTGAAGTATCTGTAAACATTTCTATTTCTGGTATTGTACAGCCATCATTGTCTTTTACAAATTTTAGTATTCTTTTTTGCTTTTCTGATTTTATCTTGCCAGTTTCTATATCAAATTCTATTTCTTCAATATCCTTTTTTAAATAAATACCATTTATTGTTTTGTCCTGTACCTTATTTTCTTTCCTACCTGTTCCAGGTGTTTGCATTAATTTTATACAGTCTGATACATTGCAAAAATAATGCTTTGCCATCCATTTTGCTAGTTTTATTTGAAAATCTGTTAAGTTATCTTCTAATTTTACTATATCTTTTACTTCAAATTCAGACTTTTCTTTTATTCCTACAACATACCCCTCTTGTAATGTTTTAGAGTTTCCAAATGGTACTAAAACTTTGCTTCCAATAATTATAAAATCTGCTAGTTCTTTTGGAATGTTATAGTCAAATGTTCTATTTAATTTTTTTGCTGAACGATTTATAATTACTTCTGCTACCATTTTTTGCTCCTTTCGTTTTTATTGAGTATATCACAAAAGCAAAAAAAAATCATCCTTAATTGGATGATTTTTTTATTATTTTGCATAATCGCTTACTCTTGTTTCTCTAATAATATTTACTTTTATTTGACCTGGATAATCCATTTCATTTTCAATTCGTTTTGCAACATCTCTTGCTAAAACTGTCATTTTGTCGTCTGTTATTTTGTCTGGTTTAACAATTATTCTAACTTCACGTCCAGCTTGAATTGCAAATGATTTTTCAACTCCATCAAATGAATCTGCAATAGCTTCTAATCCTTCTAATCTTTTGATGTATGCTTCTAGTGTTTCTCTTCTTGCTCCTGGTCTTGATGCTGAAATTGCATCAGCAGCTTGTACTAAAACAGCCTCTAATGTTTGTGGTTCAACATCTCCATGATGCGCTTCTACTGCATTTATTACTAATGGATTTTCTTTATATTTTTTAAGTACATCTACACCAATTTGAACATGTGTACCTTCCATATCATGATCTAAGGCCTTTCCTATATCATGTAATAATCCTGCTCTTTTTGCTCTTTTAGGATCTAGTCCTAATTCTTCTGCCATTATTCTTGCTAGATTTGAAACCTCTATAGAATGGTTTAGAACATTTTGTCCATAACTTGTTCTATATTTTAGTTTTCCTAATAATTTTATTACATCTGGATGAAGTCCTGTAACTCCAGTTTCCAAAGCTGCTCTTTCTCCTTCAGATTTGATTGTTTGCTCTACTTCTTCTTTTGCTTTTTCAACCATTTCTTCAATTTTTGATGGATGGATTCTTCCATCATCAATTAATTTTTCTAAAGCTATTTTAGCAACTTCTCTTCTTAATGGGTCAAATCCTGATAATACTACTGCTTCAGGTGTATCATCTATTATTAAATCTACTCCTGTTAATGTTTCTAATGTTTTTATGTTTCTACCTTCTCTACCAATTATCCTTCCTTTTATATCATCACTTGGAAGTGCTACAATTGATACTGTAGTTTCTTGAGAATGGTCTGCTGCGCATTTTTGTATTGAGTAACTTAATATTTCTTTAGCCTTTTTTGTTGATTCTTCTTTAGCTTTTTGTTCTAAATCACGTATTAATGCTGCTTTTTCAGTTGTAAGTTCTTTTTCCATTTCATCTAATAATTGTTTTTTTGCTTCTTCCTTCGTTAACCTTGCAATTTCTTGAAGTTTATTCAATTGGTCATCATATAATTTTGCAACTTCACCTTTTTGATTTTCTAATTCTGCAAATTCTTTGTCTAGTTCTTGTTCTCTTTTTTCAAAACTTTCAGAACGTTTTTCTAGATTTTCTTCTTTCTGAATAAGTCTTGCTTCTTGTTTTTGTACTTCGCCTCTTCTTTCTTTAATCTCTTGATCTAATTCTTCTCTACTGCCCATGATTTCTTCTTTGGCCTTAATAATTTCTTCTTTTTTTAAGTTTTCAGCTTCTATTTTAGCTAATTCCACTAATCTTTTTGCTTCGTTTTCTGCTCCTTGAATTTTAGATTCTGCAACTTTTTTTCTGTATGCCATTCCTATAAAAAAAGCTACTACAAATGAGATTAAGACAGCGACGATAATGGGTAAAAAGTCCATTATTATACACCTCTTTCTTATTTAATTTTCAATGTTCGAATAAATATATATCTATGAATTTTTAATATATTTTTCCTACCTATTTTATTTTATCGTTATTATTGTAAACTGTCAAGTAGTTTTAAGACATTCTCAAAAATAAATAATTTATTTTAAATAGTTATCAACATTTTTTATAAATATCAATCTTTCTATAATATCTATTACACCATAAATAATTATTATCCATCCTATAGTTTCAATAATAGCTCCACTATTAGCCAATATATATATTCCTGCAATTATTGTAATAACTGAACCAATAACAGTTGCTAGCCATAATCTAGACTGATAATCTTTCCAAATTGTTGCTGTATGAAGGTTCATAATTCCTGTATATATAATCCATATACCTATTATTATTCTAAATATTGATAAAATAGTACCTGTCGCAAACATGATTACAATTCCTGCTAAAATAGCTACTGCTCCAATACCCATTAAATACGTATCTTCTTTACCTTTTGATATATATTCTATTATTTTAAATATTCCAATTGCAACAAATATTCCTCCTAATATTATAGAAATCATAGAAACTATTGCACCTGGATTTGAAACTAAAAGTATTCCAAATACTATAAAAATAACTGAAATAACTACATCTGACCAACTTGCACGTTTTAAAATTTTTTCTAACATATCTATTCCTCCTTTTACTGCATATAAAATTTTTATATTCTATTTACTATGTCTTCCTGATTTTTTATTTTTTGAATTCTTTTTATTTTCTTTATTTGATTCTTTTTTTTGTTGTTTTGCTTCTTTATATTCTTTACTGTTTGTCTTTTTATATATTCCCACTAAAAGTATAATCATACATATAACAATAATAATTATTAATATAATTACAATCCATAATTTTATTTGATATTGCATTTGAGCTTCGTCTATTTGTCTATTAAGTTCTGCTTGATCAATCACATTTTTATTTAAATAAATTTGATATGTATCAACACTTTCTCCATCAGGATCTACAACTAATATTGTTATTATATTTTCTCCATTTATTAGATTATCATTACCTATTATTTTTACTCCTGCGTCTTCTTTATTGGCCTTGGCTGTGATATCTAATTTTTTTTCTTCTCCTTCATAATTCACTGTATATTGATATGTATTTTGATCAAAGCTTGGTTCCAAATTTAATCCTTTTATCTCTAATTTTTCTAATCCTAAACCTGAATTAGAAGCAGTAGTAGTTTCTTTTTCACCTTCTTTTAATCTTTTAATATTTATAGTATATGTTTTTGTTGTTCCATCTTCAGCTGTTACTACTACTTTGACAACATTTTTCCCTTCTTCTAATTTCACACTACCTGTTCCTGTTATTGTTGCATTACTATCTTTTTTGGTTGCATAAACTTGAACTTCTGAAATTGTATTTGGAACTGTTACATTATATTCTGTTTTACTTTCTTTAAATCCTGAAAAATCATGTGGCGTTATTCCTAAATTACTAAGATTTGCATTGCTTGATTTTATATTTGTCTGAGCTTCTGTTACTTCATTATTTGAAACAGTATTTGTATTTGTTGTTTTATAAGTGCTAGTTTTTTTAGAATTATCTACATTAGATTTATTACTCGTAGTATTGGTACTATTTGCATTATTTGAACTTGTTGTATTTTGTTTAACTGTATTAGTTGTTTGGTTTGGTGTTGAATTTGGTGTTGATGCTGTATTTGTTTCTGTACTAGTTTCATTTTCAACTGTTACATTTGTTGTATTTGCATCTTCCGCAAATACTGTTAAACTAGATATTGCTAATGCTAATATTGTTATTGTTAGTATTTTTTTAATTTTTGTATTATTTTTTTTCATTTCTTTTTTGATGTTCATTAATTTTCAAACATCTTCTCCTTTATTAATTATTTTTTATGTTCCTATTATAACATTATAATTTTAATTTTACTATATTTTTTTATAAAAAACTTTAATTATACACTTTTATGTTTTTTGATAACTAAAAAAACAGAGCAGGTAGAGAACTGCTCTGAACTGATAAATCAGTTTTATCTGCTTTATTAATATAATCTTCCTACTCCATTAACAATCATCTATATCATCATTCAATAAATTCAAAATTAACATATATTATGTGAGCTTCATCTATTATTATTTTTTCAAGTTATTTTTACATATAAAAATAACTTTATTTTTTAATGTTTTATTTTTTTGTACTACTTTTCTTTAACATTATTGTAATTTTCTAAAAAGCTAATAATTATCAAATAAACATTATCATAAAAAGTGGATAATGTTCAATTCCTAATTCATCAACATATATGTTAGTGTTTTTTTCCAATTTTATATATCTTGAAACTGTTTTATAATTATCTACTATAGAATTTAAAGATTTTGATTGCTTATTATTACCAGACTTTACTTCAAGTGCTGTAACTACTCCATTTATATTTAATATAAAGTCAATTTCTAACTGACTTTTCTTTTCGTAATACATAATATCATCATATCTTGTTTGTATTTCTTCTGCACATACATTTTCAAGTATAGCCCCTTGATTTATATATAAATCATCATCTAATAAATCTTTCTGAATCCCACTTTCATACATTGATACTAATAGTCCTATATCCCTCATATATATTTTAAAACAATCTAATCTTAGATTTGCTTTTAACGGTGTTGCTGGTTCTGTTAAATTGTAACAGCAATTAATTATCCCAGCATTTTTTAACCATTCAATACTACTACTATATTTTCGCTCTCCTACATTCTTTTCATTTTCTAAAATATTAACATATGAAAATTTTTTATTTTTTTTAGCTAATTGAGCAGGAATACTATCAAATGTATTTAAAACCTTTTGTCTTACTGATGTTTCTGCATATTTAACAACATCTAATTTATAGTCTTCAATTATAGCCTTTTGCAAGGTCATAACTTTTCCTAAACTTTTTTCTTTCACATATTCATTTACAATTCTAGGCATTCCACCAACAATTAAGAACATTTTAAAATGATTATTTAATTGCTTTAAAATATATTCATCAATAGGCTTTTTTTCTTCAAATTTTTTCTTCATATCTGTAATAAGTTCTTCTTTAATTCCTATAGACCATAAAAATTCTTCAAAATCTAGCGGATACATGTCAACAATTCTTTCGTAGCCTACTGGATATGATGTTATTTCTTTATAATATAATCCTAATAATGAACCTGAAGCTATAACATCTATTCTTTTATCCATTGCAAAACTTTTTAAAGCTACCCTTGCATTGGGACAACTTTGTATTTCATCTAAAAATAGTACTGTTTTTCCAGGTTTTATTTCTATTTCAGGAAATGTAACTTCTAATTTCATAATTAAGGTATTTGCATCTAAATCTCCATCAAATATCTTTTTTTGTGTTGGAGATAAATCGAAATTAATATAAATGTAGCTTTCATAATTTTTTTTACAAAATTGCTCTATAATAAATGTTTTTCCAACTTGTCTTGCTCCACGAATTAACAAACATTGTTTGTTCTCTTCTTTTTTCCATTCTTCAAGTATTTTGGTTATTTTTCTTTTTAACATAAAATCACCTCGTATATATATATTATACAATTGCTTTGATTTTTATGCAAGTTTTTACTACGACTTTTATATAGTATATGCAATTTATTCTTACCATTTTTGTATGTTGTATGCAATGTATTCCTACTACTTTTATATGGTATATGCAATTTTTTCTAACTAACCGCGTCTACTTTTTTATAATATATCATACATATCTTTGTTTTAATAGAACCATAAATTGACTAATTTATCTTTTGCTAGCTTTTATTCAATAGTTAAAAAGGCAGCAAATTGATCAGGTGTAAGATCATCTGTTATTTTCATATTCATCATAATAATAGTACCATCATCTAAATAGCAAAATATAGTATAGTTATCCTTAGATTCACTCATAATAGTTGAACCATTATTATAAATTTTATCATAATCATTATGTGATATGTATTTATATGTTTTTGAATTATACTTAAATTCAGTAGCTTCAATAGGAGCATAAGACACTCCTTGAGCTTCTGCAAAAGTTATAGCAAATGGTAAGTTTCCAGGACGTTCTGAGTCTTGACACTTAATGGTATTAGATTCTTTTGTTATTTTTTTTGAAAACCTATCGGGCACATAAAATGTTATATTCTTTTTTCCATAACGTAAAGTTTGTTTAATACAATTTTCTTTAGAAAATTGATAGTTATTTGAGGATATTTTTGATATCAAAGACTCTATTTTACTTTTATTTCCAAAAAATATAAATATACTACCACCAATCAATATTAATATACCTATGATAATACAGATTATTTTCGTTTTTTTATTCATAATTCTCTTCATTCCTTCTAAATTTTTCATTTTCATATAAATATAACATAAAAAAATTATAAAATCAATACATATAAAAATTCAATTAAATTTTATATGATTAATTTATGATAATGTCTTAAGTAGTAACTTTAGAAAATGTCCCAACCAATAAATATTTGTTCTCT
>CANRHX010000009.1 GCA_947630545.1 uncultured Clostridia bacterium | reverse complement strand
GGTGGACAAAGAAGTACAAGTAATTATACATTAACGAATACGACAAAGTCATATTCTATAGCTAAGGCAAATTTGAGCGTGAGCGCTTACAGCCCTGGTATTGATGACAAAAATGTGGGTTTTAATGCTATAATTAACAGTCCTGCTAATATAACTACATCGGTTAGTTTCAGTGGTACAGGAGCTAACATCACTAGAACTGTGATACAAAGCAACACTGCATCTACAGGAAAAGGTGTCGGTGCAGGCATATACTTTTCTAAAAGATCCGGAACATATACTGGTACATATACTTTTGGTGCTACTACAAATACTAACGGTACTTCTGCATCAGCTTCAAGAAGTTAGTTATATAATAATATATAATAGTCTATAGATTTAGTGTATCGAGTACTTTGTATAAAGTTAAAAAACCTCCTTATGACAAAACAAAAATGTCACAAGGAGGTTTTAAATATGGCAAGAAAAGAAAAAAATGAATATACAAAAAATAAACATAATTATAGAAAGATATATTGAAAAAACAGTAGATCCTACAAAAGAAGATATAAATTTAAATATACTAAAAATAGATAAAAAATTTTGATTCAATAATAGTAGAGAAAGGGTATTTTCAATACAGATAAATTGGACATTAATTAATGATAATATTTTTCATATTAATATAAAACAAAAGCATGCAAAAAATGTATTTTTTACATGCTTTGTTAATTAAATTTATACAATTTAATATATCATAAGAAATTTAAAATTTACACAAAGTTTCCGATATTTTCAATAGTATCTAATTAATTTTAATTTTGCTTTGAAACATATTTTAATTCTATTTCTCCACCATCCGTATAGATAACTAATTTATCAGATTCCATAGGGAAATATATATCTTTTTTTTCTTTATTAGAAACTTCTAATTCAACTTTACTTGGTTCAAACACATTACCTGCTTCTGTTCCTAAAACTAGGCAATATCTTAAGTATGCCCATTCGTATTCAGCGTTGTTTTTAAAATTTGTAATAACTTTCATATATTTTGCATTTTCAGGTGTTGTAAAGGTATTTATATTTGTCTTAGTTATAAATTTTTTATCTTTATCAAAGAAGAACATAATATTAGTACCAGAATTTAGTAAATTACTTATTGTATATGTAGTGTTTCCTTTAACTTTATTATATAATAAATTGTCTTTTCCATGTTCTATTATAGTTTCATCACTTATATCTCCTACTTGATAAGAACTTTCACATAAATTTTCTGCTTTATAGGCTGTTATTTTTACACTATCTTGTTTGCTACTAATAACTTTGCATGATATTGCATTTGTTCCAGAATATGGTTCTATTACAAGTAATTCATTTTTAGAAATGGCACTTATTTCATATCCTATTTCTGCATTTTCCATAGCCTTTTTAACTTTTTCTTCTGCATTTTCTTTTAAATATAAAATACCATTAGAGGATGCTATAGAATGGCTATATACCTTGTCTTGAATTTCTCTATTACCTTCATAATATATTTCATTGCTTTTATTATTATTGATATATTTTTGAATTTTTCCTATATCTTTTTGTATATCTTTTTCACTTTTAAATATTACTGTATTATTATTTATATGTAATATTAATAATGTAATCAATATTATTATTAAAATTGCACTAGCAACACTACAGATTCTTATTATTTTTTTTTGAGTTAAATATTTTTGTACTTTCATTTTTCCTCCATTCCTTAGATTAGTTGCATCTGATATGAATTATTCTACAAGATATTTTCTATTAAGGTAAAGCTTTATAACTCATTCCTGATGGATATTGCAATGACCATTTGACTCCGGTACAATATATATATGCTGATTGCCCAGCAGGGATAGTAAATCCTCTAGTCGTTGAAAAACTTGTAGGCGTGCTATTTCCACTAAGTATATATGTGCAATTAGCTGAACTTGCATAATTAAATACAAATTGTCTACTTGTAGAAGTTGGAGGGATATACATGTAAATAGCTGCTCCCGTAGCTCCACTATTTACATTGACAAATGTACTACTGAAATTTATGTTGTTTCCTACATAATATATTGTATTTTCATTACGATGTTGTTTACCTGCTTCATCTATTTCCCATTTTAAGATTGGAAATCCCCCATTAAGACCCAAATAGTCTACTTCAAAATTGTTTTCATATGAACTACTTGTACGTGCAAATAATGATGTTTTTAATTCATTAATAGAATATGATTTGCTATCATATGCACCGCTTGAAGAACCTGATCCAGTACCCTTATATGAGTAATTTGTACAATTACTATATGAAGCTCCTATCATTCCACTAACATGATACCCTACTATTCCTCCTGCATAATTGCCTGAACCAGTTATATTAGCAGTACAATATGAGTACTCTATTGTAGATGTATTTTTTCCTGCTATTCCTCCAGTATAAGTTGGATTGCTTTGTCTAATTATTTTTCCTTTTGAATAACAATAACTTATATGGTTAGAATTTAAACCTGCTATGCCACCATAATTGACTCCTGTTGAATTTACATTATAAATCTCTGAAGATGCATTAGATAACGAGCAATAACTTATTTTACCACCACTATTATTGCTACCTACTATGCCACCTATATTAGGGCCTGCAAGATAAACTCTTGTGTCTTCTGCAATTTTGCAGTTAGTTATTGTTCCGCTGATTGTAACCCACTATTCCTCCTGAATCTGATGTGCCAATGATATTATTATAGTGATTTAACGTACACTTAGTAATTGTTCCAGAATTTTTTCCTGCTATTCCTCCAACATATGAACTCTTACCATCATGTTTTATTGTACTTACTATACAATTTGTAATTGTTCCATCGTTATATCCTGATATTCCTCCCATAGGATATGAATTAGAGGTATTAGTTGATTTGAATGCTGTTCCCATAACCTTACAATCTGTTATTTCACCAGAATTGTGTCCTACTATTCCTCCTCCTTCTCCTGAAATACTTGTTATAGTATTAGTACTATCAGCATTAAAATTAACATCACCACCTAATACACAACGAATAATTTTGCCAGTTGTACTATTAGTCCCTGCTACAGCACCATTTGGAGCATTTGTAGTAGTAGATACTGTTATTAAATTTAAGTCTTGTATTGTTCCAGTATTTTTACCAAATAAACCTGTACCACCACCTGTTGATACCAATTTAGAAATTGAATATTGGTTATTATTATATTTCCCAATATATGTTCCAGCAAAAGTAGTATTAGCATAAGAACCTGTTGAGGTCGAATTCATATCTATATTTGCTATTTGATATACAGTTCTTCCTGAAAAATCACCACCATTATTAAGCGATGCTACTAAACCTTTCAGTCCATCTGCTGTTGATACTGTATAATAAGATATTCCTACTGCAGTTGAAAAATTTCCTAATTTATCTTCTACACGTATTGATAAGTCATTTTTGTACCACCACGTAGATGAAGTATACCTTACAGGATTCGAAGTAGTGTACATTAAGTTATTTCCATCCTGATCGCGAACCCAATATCTTTCTATTCCAATTCCGCCATTATCACTTACTCCATTTACTGTTAAAGTTAAATTGTTTGAGGAGTCTATGTTTGCAATTACACTCGTTAATGTAGGACCTGTTAAATCTATAACTACATTGACTGTTCTTTTATAATTTCCATTTGCTTCTGTTAATGTTAATGTCGTACTACCTTGAGCAACACCTGTTACTGTTAATGTTGTTCCACTTACAGTTGCTGTTGCTATTCCTGTATTTGCTGATGTTACCGATAATGTTCCCATATTTGTTCCACTAACTCCTACCATCTTTGCTGTTTTGTTGGTATATATTGTTGAAATTTCATTTATTATTGTTATATAAAAATCTTTTGTTGTTCCTGTTAGTGTGTAGTTAGTTGTTTTCTTTTGCCCTCCTGATACACTAGTTAATGAAGCTGTTGCCGTATATTTACCCGCATTTGTTCCTTTTCCTGATACTGTAAAATTAAGTGTCTCTCCAGGTACTCCTGTTGCACTTGCTGTTGGTGCTTGCGCTGATCCAGTATAAGCAAGGTATGTTTTTGACCAACTTACACTAACATTTTTTTTGGCAATAGACCAACTAATACTTTTAGCAGCTGTAGTTCCATCACTCCATTGTGTATTTGTTGTATCGCTTAATGTTGCAGTAGCTGTATAACTACTTGCATCTATTCCTGTATTATTTGATAAACTATATCCTGTTCCAGTAGCTACACCAGTTTGTGTTGAGCCATTATAGGTCAATCCTGTTTTTGCAGAAGGTGGCGCGATATTTTTCTTTGTTACTATTAGTTGTAGCTTGCCATAAAAGTGCTACAAAATATACGTATATAAATATAAAAAAAATATAAAAGTTCAATATTATCACAACATTATCACACTAGTTTTTAAATAGATAATTAATTTTTTCAACTGCATTATATTTTTGTTCATCAGAACTGTGTAAATAAATTTGAGTAATAGTAATAGTTGTATGTCCCATCAATTCAGCTACAGTTTGAATATCAACACCTTTTTTTAATAACAATGATGCATATGTATGACGTATTGAGTGAAACTTTTTATGAGGAATATTACAATTTTGTAGTATTTTTGACCAAGCGTAAGAAACATTTTTACCTTTTAGGGGATTACCATTTTCATCATGGAAAAGTAGACCTTCTTTGGTTTTAATTTTATTTAACTTCCTAATTATTGAATCAGGAATAGGTACGGTGCGAATAGAAGAAATAGTTTTTGGAACTTGAAATATAGTTTCTATGTGTCTAGTTGTATTAGTATCATATACATATACTTCTTTAACACTACGTTCAATTCTCAGTTGTTTTTGTTTTAAGTTAATATATTTCCAATCAATAGCTAAAAGTTCGCCTAAGCGTAATCCAGTAGCAAAATCTAATAAGAATAATAATTCATTTGGAGACCCTTTTAGATATTCTTTTATTTTTATAATTTCAGATTCTGTTAAGATTTCTAATTTTTTATTTTTTTTGTTGTTTATAATATTGCTTTTATTTCCTTTTATATTTATTTTAGAACAAGGATTTTTTAACGTATAATTGTTATCAATGCACCAATTAAAAAACATTCTCAAAAGATCTCTTAAGTATTTCAATTGTGAGTAAGAATGATTAGACGATAATTTATTAAAATACTTTTGAAATTTTAATATATCACAATCACATATTTTAATACCAGCAATTTCTGATTCTTTTATATAGTTCCTATATACACCTTCATATCTTTGAAATGTTGATGGCTTTAACTTGCTAGAATTATGCAAGAAATCAAATAGCCAAGTATTCATTAAATTACCTAATGTATAATATTTGTAATTATTAATTAATCCATTTTTAATATTATTCATATATACATCAGCCTTTTCATTTGCTTCACGCATACCAGTACCGTAAAAACTTTTTCTTATAGGTGTACCGTCAAATTTTTTTCCGACAGTTCGTGTTATTCTAAAATATTTTCTTCCGTTTACTTCAAAATTTGTTTTTTTTGACATTTTTTTTACCTCCAAATATAATAAATTTCTTATATATTTTACCAAAATTTACCAAAAAATATCTACAAACATTAATTCGAAAAATTATCACATTTTTATCACTTTAGTTTTTAATAGAATTTTAAATGTATTAATAATAATAAATAAAAACAAAAAATTCCAGTAAATTTTATATTCCAATTTGACAAAAAGCCTATTTAAGGGTAAAATAGAATAGTATAAAAGTGTAAAAGGAGAGACTTTATGCAAAATCAAAATAGAAAAGTTTTTGACAATTTAGTATCAAGAACAAAAATATATATAGTAATAATACTATTACTATTAATATTCATATGTATAAAAGAGCCAAACTTAATAATACCATCAATACTAATATTCGCATTCATTGTAGGATATGCTTATTTTGCAAACAACAAAAGAAAGAGTGAAATATCAGAAACTCTACAAGACTTAACACTAACAGTAGACAGTACAGCAAAAAGCAGTTTAATAAATTCACCATTTCCATTAGTAATACTAGAAACAGATGGTAACATAGTATGGAAAAGCTCAAAATTTGTATCAGAATTTCAGCATGTACAAATAAACAATTATATAGATGATTTATTATACGAAATAAAGGAAGAACTAGAGCAAGAAGAAAATAAAAAGAATAAAACTATAGAAAAACAAATTCAAATAGACAAAAAAATATACAAAATAATAATCAACTTTGTAAACTCAAAAAACAAAGATAGAAAAAGCAAAAAACAATACATGATGGTTATCTATTTTATAGATGAAACAGAAAAGCACCAATTAGAAGAAGAATATGAAAATTCAAAATCATGTGTTGGATTAATAATGGTAGATAATTATGAAGAAACAATGCAATTACTAGAAAATGAACAAGTAGTAGAAAGTAGAGCTGAAATTGACAAATATATATATGACTGGATTAACAAATGGGACGGAATACTTGTTAAATCTGAAAGAGATAGATATGTATGTTTCTTTGAACAAAGACATTTAGAAGAAATAAAAGAAGAAAAATTTAGTATACTAGACCAAATAAAAGAAATCAACTTAAAAAGCAAGGCTCAATTAACACTTAGTATTGCTGTATCAAATGAAGGAGATACACAAAAAGAAAAATATAAATCAGCTCAAGCAGCAATGGACATTGTACTAGGTAGAGGTGGAGACCAGGCAGTAGTTAGAGAGAACGACATATACAAATTCTTTGGAGGTAGAGCACAAGAAGTAGAAAAAAGGACAAAAGTAAAAGCTAGAGTAGTTGCTCATGCATTAGAAAACCTAATTAAAGAATCATCAAAAGTTATGATAATGGGTCACACTAACCCAGATATTGACGCAATGGGATCTGCCCTTGGTATATATAGATTAGTAAAAAGTTTAAATAAAAATGGTTATATAATAACAAGTGAATTCTCATCTGCATTAGAAAGCTTTAAGGAATATCTAAATAAAGAAGAAGAATATGAAGACGTTTTAATAAGTAAAGAAGTTGCATTAGAAAACATAGATGAAGATACATTACTAATAGTAGTAGATACACATAAAAGAAACTTTGTAGAATCAGAAGAAATATTAAACAAATGTGAAAAAATAGTAGTAATAGATCATCATAGAAGAAGTGCAGACTTTATCGAAAATGCCACACTACTATTCCAAGAAGTGTATGCATCATCTGCAGCCGAACTTATAACAGAACTTTTACAATATGCTGAAGTAAATGTAGATTTAAAAACAATCGAAGCAGAAAGCTTATATGCTGGAATAATGATGGACACAAAAAACTTTACATTCAAAACAGGAGTTAGAACATTCGAAGCGGCAGCATACTTGCGTAGATGTGGAGTAGATATAATAAGAGTAAAAAAATGGTTCCAAAGTGATTTAGAATCATTTAACAAAATAGCAGACATAGTAAAAGATGCAGAAATAGTAAACGACACAATAGCAATATCTGAATATAGAGTAAAAGAAAAAGACGCAAGCATAACCTGTGCAAAAGCTGCAGACGAATTGCTTACAATAAGCGATATCACAGCATCATTTGTACTTGGATATATTGGCGATAGAGTATGTATAAGTGGACGTTCAATTGGAGACGTTAACGTTCAAGTAATATTAGAAAAACTAGGTGGTGGCGGTCATATAACAGTCGCTGGAGCTCAAGTTGAGGGAATGCCAATAGAAGAAGTAAAGCAAGAATTAATTACTAGAATAGATGAGTATTTTGCAGAAATAGCAAATTAAATTTTGTGTCAACGGTTCCGGGTTTGAGTGACACAATTTGTGTCATTGGTTCCGGGTTTGAATGACACATTTTGTGTCATTGGTTCCGGGTTTGGTTGACACAGTTTCAGTTTAGGGTGACACAAAAAATTAATCAGGGAGTGATATATATGAAGGTAATTTTAAAAGCAGATATAAAAGGAGTAGGAAAAAAAGACGAAATAATAAATGCTTCAGATGGATATGCAAGAAATTTCTTACTACCAAAAAATTTAGCAGTTGAAGCAAATGCAGAAAATTTAGCTAAGCTAAAGGCGAAAAATGATTCAAAAGCTTATCAAAAAGAACAAGAAAAAGAAGCAGCAAAAAAAGTTGCAGATAAATTATCTAAAATCTTATTAAAAATGCCAGTAAAATCTGGAGAAAACGGAAAAATATTTGGTGGAGTTTCGGCAAAAGAAATAGCAGAAAGTTTAGAAAAACAATATGGCATAAGTGTTGATAAGAAAAAAATAGGATTAGACGAAACAATAAAAACATTAGGAGTAAGAACAGTTGAAATAAAGCTTTTTGAAGGCGTAATTGGAAAAGTAAAAATCGATGTAATATCAGAGTAATAAATTTGGAGTGAGGTAAATGGAATTAGGAAAAGTACCACCACATGACATAGAAGCAGAACAAGCCGTAATTCGGAAGTATGCTTACAGATAAAGAGGCTGTATCATCTGCAATAGAGTTATTAACAGAAAAAGATTTTTATAGAGAAGACAATAGGTTAATTTTTGTTGCAATAGTAAGCTTATTTAATAGAGGAGAACCTGTAGATATAATAACTGTAAAATCTGAATTAGAGACAATGGGAAAATTTGATAAAGTTGGAGGAATAGAATATTTAGCAGAACTTCCAGACAAAGTTCCAACAACAGCCAATGTTACAAAATATATAAAAATTGTAGAAGAAAAGTCAACTATAAGAGAACTAATAAAGGCAGCAAATGAAATTATAGAACTAGGATATGATACAACCGAAAATGTAGAAGACATCATTGAAGGCGCAGAAAAGAAAATATTTGATACAATTCAAAATAAAAGTAAAAATTCATATTCTGCCATGAAAGACGTTTTAGTAGAAAGTTTTACAAAATTAGAAGAACTATATAATAGAAAACAACATGTAACAGGCGTGCCATCAGGATTTACCGAACTAGATTATAAAACAGCAGGATTTCATGATTCAGAATTAATACTAATTGCAGCAAGACCTGCAATGGGTAAATCAGCATTCGCATTAAATATTGCAACAAATGCTGCAGTTAAAGCTAATGTACCAGTCATAATATTTAGTTTAGAAATGTCAAAGGAACAAATGGCAAACAGAATTCTTTGCAGTGAAGCAATGGTAGATAGCAATAAAGTTAGAACAGGAAAACTAGAAGAAGATGACTGGTTAAAGCTAGCAGAAAGCATAGGACCTCTTTCAGAAGCAGAAATATACATAGACGATACACCAGGAATTTCGATTACTGAAATAAGATCAAAATGTAGAAAATTAAAAATGGAAAAAAATATAGGATTAGTAATAATAGATTACTTACAATTAGTACAAGCTAGCAATAGAAGAAATGGAACTCGTGAGCAAGAAATATCAGAAATAAGTAGATCATTAAAAATACTTGCAAAGGAATTAGGAGTTCCTGTAATTGCACTATCACAGTTATCAAGATCTGTAGAACAAAGACCAGACCACAGACCAATGCTTTCAGACTTACGTGAATCTGGAGCAATAGAGCAAGATGCAGATTTAGTAATGTTTTTATACAGAGATGATTACTACAATCCTGAAAGTGAGAAAAAAGATATTGCAGAAGTAATAATTGCAAAACATAGGGGCGGTTCAACAGGTGCACTAGACTTATTATGGCTTGGAAACTATACAAAATTCGTCAATCTAGAAAAAAGATTTGATGATTAGTGTGTCACTGGTTCCGGGTTTGGTTGACACATTTTGTGTCATTGGTTCCGGGTTTAATTGACACAAAAAATTTAAAGGGGCTTTTATATTAATTTTGGGGGAAATAAAATAAAAAGCGAGGAGGAAAATTATGCCAAGAATACCAAAAAGTAATATAAATACGCCTTTTCTTCATATTATGATACAAGGCAATAATAAGCAATTTATATTAGAGAAAACAGAAGACAAACAAAAATATATAAAAATTTTAAAAGATACGAAGGAAGAAATTAACACAACAATATTGTCATATTGCATTATGGGTAATCATTCGCATCTATTATTTTATGATAAAAATATTAATAACGTAATAAAATTTATGCATAAAAGTAATTTATTATATGCTAAATACTATAATAACAAATATGATAGAGTTGGGTATGTTTTTCGAGATAGATACAAAACTCAGCCGATAATGTCAGAAAGACAATTACTTACATGCATAAATTATATTCATAACAATCCAGTAAAAGCTGATATATGCAAAACGCCAAGCGATTATAAATATTCTAGCTATAATACTAATGTATTTCTAGGAAATTCTCAACTAGAAATGAACATAAAAAAGTATATAAATGAAAGAAAGAATATTCAGTGTGATAAGGAATTCGAGTTAATGGAATATGAAACAGAAACTAAAGAAGAAATGTGTAGTAATAAAATTAAAGAATTTTTAAAGATTAACAATTTAACTATATATGAATTAAAAGATAATTCAGAATATTTAGCAAAAATGGTTAAATATTTGCATGAAAAAAATTCTATATCATATAGGACAATAGGAAAAGTTATAAATATCAATCATGAAAAAGTTAGGCGCATAATGGAAGAATATAAAAATAAATTGTAAAAGAGGATTATCAATGGAAAGCAAAGATTTAAAGTCCAAAGTTGTAGAAACAATAAAGAAAAATAATCTGATAGAAAAAGGAGACAAAGTAGTTCTAGCAGTATCTGGAGGACCAGATTCAATTTGCATGTTAGATATCTTAAACTGTGTCAACCAAACCCGGAACCAATGACACAAAATGTGTCAACCAAACCCGGAACCAGTGACACAAAATGTGTCAATCAAACCCGGAACCAATGACACAAAATTCTTTGAAATTGTTGTAGCCCATGTTAATCATATGATTAGAGAAGAGGCAAGCGATGATGAAACTTTTGTTAGAGAATTCTGCAAAAAAATAGGGGTTCAATTTTATTCAAAAAGTATAGATGTAAAAAAAATTGCCAATAATAATAAAATAGGGCTAGAAGAAGCCCGGAAGAATTGCAAGATATGAATTTTTTGATGAAGTAGCAAATCTTACGCATGCAAATAAAATTGCTATAGCACACAATAAAAATGATAAAATAGAAACTATTATTATGCATATGTTAAGGGGAAGTGGAACTTACGGATTACATGGAATTGAAGCAAAAAACGGTAAATATATTCGACCTCTTATTGAATGTGAAAGATATGAAATAGAAGAATATTGCAAATTAAATAATATAGATGCAAGAATAGATAAGACAAATTTTGAAAATAATTATACAAGGAATAAAATACGAAATATAGTTATTCCCTATGTAAAGAATGAATTTAATCCTAACATAATTGAAACAATTTGTCGACTTTCTGATGTAATAAAAGCTCAAGATGAATTTATAGAAAAACAAGTGCAAAAAGCTTACGCAAGCATGGTTTTAAAAGAAAATCAAAGTGAAATTATTTTAGATTTAAAAAAGTTTAATGCTGAAGAAATGGTAATAAAATCAAGGCTTGTTCTATATACTATAACAAAGCTATTTGAAACAAGCAAAGGAATTGAAAAAATACATATAGATGATATAATAAAACTATGCTCAAATAATGTAGGGAATAAATATTTAATGCCAAATAAAAATACAAAAGTATTTGTAAAAGGGCGGAAAAATGCAAATAACAAAGTGTGTCAATCAAACCCGGAACCAATGACACAAAATGTGTCAAGTAAACCCGGAACCGTTGACACAAAAATATAAAAAATTTTTGATTATGACAAAAACTACAAAATGTATATCCGTAGTAAACCGTGAAATACGTATTTTTGTAACAAAAAAGACATATAAAAAAGTATTGTAAAACCTAAATTTATATGTTATAAAGTCATTAATGAAAATTTTATACATACACAAGGAGGAATTAATTTGAAAAACGGAATAAAAACATTAGCAATGTGGCTAATAATAGGTGTAATTTTTATAGTAGTATTATCATCAATATTAGAAAATAGCAATTCAAAATTAAAATATTCTGAATTGATTACTAATATAAATGAAGGAAAGGTTGAGAGTATTCAATTAGAATCTGATGGTAAAACAGCAACAGTAGCTTTAAAAGATGACAAAGCAAAAAAGGAAGTAAATATACCAGATGTTGAGGCATTCATGGGAACAGCTGAAGAATATTTAAAAGAAGGAGCTTTCTCATTAGAAGAAAAATCAGAGTCAATATTTATAACAATACTTAGCTTATTAACTCCATTTGGATTATTGATAATATTCTTTATTTTCTGGTTCTTTATGATGAGTGGATCATCAGGAAATGCCAATGGAAGTAAAACAATGTCATTTGGAAAAAGCAAAGCTAGAATGATGACACCTGCTGATAGAAATAAAATTTCATTTGATGATGTTGCTGGTGTTGATGAAGAAAAAGAAGAACTAGAAGAAATAGTTCAATTCTTAAAAAATCCAAAGAAATTTACAGACATGGGTGCAAGGATTCCAAAAGGAGTATTGCTAGTTGGTCAACCAGGTACAGGTAAAACATTATTAGCAAAAGCAGTTGCAGGAGAAGCAGGAGTGCCATTCTTTATAATAAGTGGTTCAGACTTCGTAGAAATGTTCGTTGGTGTTGGTGCATCAAGAGTAAGAGATTTATTTGAACAAGCTAAAAAGAACGCACCATGTATAGTATTTATAGATGAAATTGATGCAGTTGGACGTCAAAGAGGAGCAGGACTTGGTGGTGGACATGATGAAAGAGAACAAACATTAAATCAATTATTAGTTGAAATGGATGGATTTTCTGAAAATGAAGGAGTTATAGTTCTAGCAGCAACTAATAGACCAGATGTATTAGATAAAGCACTTTTAAGAGCAGGAAGGTTTGACAGACAAATTATGGTTAGTGCACCAGATGTTAAAGCAAGAGAACAAATATTGGAAGTTCATAGTAGAAAGAAAAAATTAGCAGATGATGTTGACTTAAAAATAATTGCGAAAAATACATCAGGATTTGCAGGAGCAGATCTAGAAAATGTATTAAATGAAGCAGCACTTTTAGCAGCAAGAAGAAATTTAACAGAAATTGGAATGAAAGAAATCGAAGAAGCCATGGTTAAAGTAACTATGGGACCTGAAAAAAGAACAAGAGTAAGAAGTGAAAAAGAAAATAGACTAACTGCATATCATGAAGCAGGTCATGCTGTAGTAAGTCGTTATCTAGAAACACAAGATCCTGTTCATCAAATTTCAATAATACCAAGAGGTATGGCTGGTGGTTATACAATGTATAGACCAACAGAAGATAAGTCATTTATGTCTAAAAAAGAGATGGAGGAAAGCATAGTATCTTTACTTGGTGGTCGTGTAGCTGAAGAGTTAATAATAAAAGACATTTCAACTGGTGCAAGCAATGACATAGAAAGAGCAACAAAGATTGCAAGAAGCATGGTTACAAAATATGGAATGAGCGAAAGAGTTGGAACAGTTATGCTTGGATCTAACCAAGAAGAAGTTTTCCTAGGTAGAGATTTTGCACAAAGCAAAGATTATTCAGAGGAAACTGCTGGAATAATTGATGAAGAAACAAAGAGAATTATCGATAAAGGATATCAACAAGCTAAACAAATTCTAACAGAACATGTTGATAAACTTCATGCTGTAGCCAAAGTTTTACTTGAAAAAGAAAAAATTGAAGGCGAAGAATTTGATGCTATATTTGAAGCATAATTAATTACGGTCAAGGGTAATATACTCATTGACCGTTTTTTGTGATAAATATTTTTTATCAATCTATTGATATTTTTAGATATTTAAGATAGAATAAAATTGATAAGAAACAAGAGAAGAAAGAGTTGATAAAAATGAAATGGGATAAATATATATTTAAAGATGTGTCAACCAAACCCGGAACCGATGACACAAAATGTGTCAACCAAACCCGGAACCGATGACACAAAATGTGTCAACCAAACCCGGAACCAATGACACAAAAAAGAAAAAAAAGAAATATTATGGGACTTTTGATGGTATCAAAGATTTATCAAAAATGTTGTTCAAGAAAAGAGACTATAAAATAGAAAAAAGAGAAATAACTAAAGAGGATAAAAAAGCTGCACTTATTACAGTTGTAATACTATTAGGAGTAGGGTTATTGTTATGGTTTTTACCATTCACACATCAATTTTTTGAAGACATAATTTTTTTAAGAAGATAAAAATTGAATAAAAAATATAAAGTATAAAACAAGTAAGGAGTACTATGGGATTAAGAATTATTTATGGAAAAGCAGGTAGTGGAAAAAGTGAATTTTGCTTTTCAGAAATTTCAAAATTATTAGATACACAAGAAAATATATTAATAATAACGCCAGAGCAATTTTCGTTTACAGCAGAAAAGAAGTTAATGCAAATTGCTAAACGAAGAGCTGTAATAAATGCCGAAGTAATTACTTTAAGTAGAATGGCGTACAGAGTAATGCAAGAGGTTGGGAATGAAAATGTTTCCAACCTTTCAAAAGCTGCAAAAGCAATGTTAGTACACTCTATAATTGAAAAAAATAGAGATAATTTAAAGTTTTTAGGCAAATCAGATGAAAACGTAGACTTATCTATTCAAGCTATTACTGAATTTAAAAAGCACCAAATTGGAACTAATTTGATAAATGAAACATTAGAAAATATGGAAGATAAATATTTAAAAACCAAGTTAAATGACATGAAAATAATTTATGAAGACTTTGAAAAGCAAATTGCAAACAAGTATTTAGATGATACTGATATTCTTACATATTTGGAAAAAAACATAGAAAAAACAAATTTAGTGAAAGATTCAATAATATATATAGACGAATTTATGGGATTTACAAAGCAAGAATATAGCATAATAGCTAAACTAGTAAAGCTCGCGAATCAAGTAAATATAACCTTATGTATAGACACTCTTAAACCAAGTGCAAATCCAGTATCAGACATATTTTATTCAAATAAAGAAACATTATCAAAACTATTAAGATTATTAGAAGAAAATAATTTAAAGCTAGAAGAACCTGTATTTATGAAAGATTTACATAGATTTAAAAATAATGAACTAATATTTTTAGAACATAATCTTTTTGCTACAAAATCCACAATTCATGAAAAAAAAGTGGAAAACATAGGGCTATTTTTAGCTAAAAATCAATATTCAGAAATAGAAAATGTTGCAAACAAAATTACTGAGTTAGTTAAAAATGAAAAATTTAGATACAAAGAAATATCAATAATTACAAAAGATTTAAATCAATATTCAAGTTTAATTAGGTCAATATTTGAAAAATATGATATTCCAGTATTTATTGATGAAAAGAGAGACTTAAATCAAAACATCATTATAAAATACATTATGTGTGTACTAGAAGTGATAAGCAAAAACTTTTCATATGATGCAGTTATAAGTTACATCAAATCAGGTTTTTTGGAATTTGATGAAGACGATATTTTTAAATTAGAAAATTATTGTACAAAATGGGGAATAAAATTTAATAAATGGAAAAAAGATTTTATTTTTGAAAAACAAACTAAACCACAAGAAATAGAAAGACTAAATGAAATAAGAAAACAAATAATAGATCCACTTGTAAATTTAAAAGAAAAAGTATGCAAAGAAAAAACAGCAGAAGCAATATGTAAAGCACTTTACGAATTCATAGTCAATCAAAATATTGAAGAAAAATTACAAAAAAAGATTAATGAACTAGAGCAAGCTGGTATGCTAGATTTAGCATCAGAATACAAAAAAAGCTATGAAATCGTAATAAATCTTTTTGATGATATTGTAGAAATTTTTAGTAATGAAGAAATGAAAATTGACAGATTTATTAGTTGCTTTAAAGTAGGTTTAAAAAATAGTAGCCTTGGAAAAATCCCTGGAACTCAAGATCAAGTAATAGTAGGAGATGTTGAAAGATCTAGAAGCCATAAGGTAAGAGCAATTTTTATAATAGGAATTAATGACGGGGCATTTCCAAGCAATAACAAGGCAGAAGGATTTTTTAATGATAGTGATAGAGAAACGCTAAAAGAACAAGGTATCGAACTTGCAAATGGTACAATCGAAAATCTATATGAAGAAAACTTTAATATATATAAAGCATTCACAACAGCAGAAGAAAAACTATATCTATCTTATGCTTCATCAGATAGTACAGGAAAATCTTTAAGACCTTCAATGATGATAGCAAAAATAAAAAAACTATTTCTAAATATAGAAGAAACAAGTGATGTAACAAACAAAGATTATATAATTGCAAATTCTAAAGTAACATATGAAGAATTGCTAGAAAACATATTTAAACTTCAAAATAATGAAAAAATAGATGATATATGGTATATAATCTATGAATATTACAAACAAAAAAACAATAGCATTTTGCAAAATGATTTAGAGGGATTAAAGTTTACAAACAATCCAAAAGATATTAATGAAAAGTTAATAGACAAACTATATGGAAACACATTAAACACAAGTGTTTCGAGACTAGAGAAATACAGGAGTTGCCCATTTTCATATTACTTACAATATGGCTTAAACTTAAAAGAAAAAGAAGAACTAAAAATTCAAAGTTTCAACACAGGTTCATTCATGCATGAAACTATAGACAGTTTCTTTGAGCGAGTTAGGGAAGAAAACATAGCATTGCCACAGCTTTTAGAAGATGAAGAAATAATAGAAAAATTAGTATCTAAAATAATTGAAGAAGAACTAGAATTAAATAAAAATGTCATATTTACTGCAACATCTAAATATAGAATACTAGTAAAAAGACTAAAAAAAATAGTAACAAAAGCTTTAAAATTCATAATAGAAGGAATTGTTTATAGTGAATTTGAAATGGCAGGAACAGAAGTAGAATTTGGAAAAAACGGAAGTTATAAACCAATAATATTAAATTTAGAAAATGGAAAAAAAGTTGAAATAACAGGAAAAATTGATAGAATAGACATGGCCAAAGATTCACAACGGAAAATACTTAAGAATTATAGATTATAAATCATCAGCTAAAAACATTGACTTAAACGAAGTATACGCTGGACTTCAAATACAATTACTTACATACTTAGATGCAGTATGCAAACAAGAAGATTTAATGCCAGCAGGAATATTATATTTTAGCTTACTAGAGCAGATGGTAAAATCTGATAAAAAAATACCAGAAGAAGAAATAGAAAATCAAATTAGGAAAAACTTCAAAATGAAAGGACTAATTTTAGCTGATGTGAAAATAATAAAACTACACGACAAAAATTTAACCTCAGGATCATCAAAATTAGTACCTGCAGCAATCACCAATTCAGGTGAAGTAAATAAAAAATGGACATCTGGAGTAGGCAAAGAAGAATTCAAAGTATTACAAGAATATATCTACAAGACTATAAAAGACATATCACAAGAAATTTTAAAAGGCAAAATCGACCTGAAACCATATAATAAAAAAGGCAAAACACCTTGTGAATATTGCTCATATAAAGGAATATGTGGATTTAACACAAAAAATTGTGATAATAAATATAATTATATTCCGAAAAAAACTTCAGATGATGTCATACTTAAAATGAAAGAGGAAATTTAGTGTGTCAATGGTTCCGGGTTTGAATGACACATTTTGTGTCATCGGTTCCGGGTTTGAATGACACATTTTGTGTCATCGGTTCCGGGTTTGATTGACACAATTTATACGAGGAGGAGTTATGGATTTATCTAATGAAAATGTAATTCATGTTAAAAAAAATGGAGTGGAATATTTACAGTTCAGAAAACTTTTAGAATATAAAGATGTAATTAAGCATGCCTATACACTAGGAGTGGATGTTAATTATAGGACCACAACTGTAGATAAAAAGCCACTTCCTGAAAATATTTATCAAGCAACGGTTGAAAACTATAAAAAAGTATGTGAAGCTATTGATTCTAACTATATAAATATAGTCAAAACAGTGCAAGAGCATACAAAAAATGTAAAAGTAATTGATAAAAAAATAAATCAAAATCTGCCTGATTTTTATGTTGAAGAATACAAAGCAACAGACGGATTAATTACAAATAAAAAGAATTTAATTTTATCTACAACAAATGCAGATTGTATCTTATTGCTATTTTTTGATCCTATAAAAAAAGTAATTTCAAATGTACATTCTGGATGGAAAGGAACTCTTCAAGAAATTTCAGTTCAAGCGGTACAAAAAATGATAGATGAATTTGAATGTAATCCTAAAGATATCATCTGTTGTATTTGTCCAAGTATTAGAAAATGTCATTTTGAAGTAGATAAAGATGTAAGAGATTTATTTTTTAAAAAATTTCAATCTTTAAAAGAAATAGATAAAATAATTGAATATGATGAAAAAGTGGATAAATGGCATATAGATACGGTGTTGATAAATAGGGCAATTTTAAGAAACATCGGATTAAAAAACGAAAACATAGTTGATTGTGGTATTTGTTCAGTATGTAATTCTAATTTAATACATTCTTTTAGAGTAGAAAAAGAGGGTTATGGTTTAGAAACTGCTCTTATAGAATTAAAATAAATTCGAACGTGATAGGCTAATATAAACTTAGATTGACTGGTCAAATAAATGTTAGAACTATTGACCGTTCTATAGTAGAGGTGTAAAATGGAAAAGATAATACCAAATAAATTAAAAATCGGAGATACAATCGGAGTTATCGCTCCATCAGATCCTATAGTTGGTATAAAAAAAGAAGAGTTGATGAAAGCAAAAGAAATCGTAGAAAAAGATGGATTTAAAGTTAAACTTTCAAAAAATATATTTTCAAATACCAATGGTTATTCAGCTACAGTGCAAGAAAAGGCAGAAGACATAAATGAAATGTTTGCAGATAACAACATAAAAATGATTTGGTGTGCAAAAGGCGGAAACAATAGTAACACTGTATTTGATTATATAGATTACGAATTAATAAGGAATAATCCAAAAATAATTTGTGGATATAGTGATATAACATCATTAACAAATATAATTACAGCGAAAACTGGCTTAGTAACTTTTAATTCAACAAATTTTAAAACAATTGCTACAGATGAAACGGACTTTAGCTATAAAGAAGCATGGCATAGGTTTATAGAAGGAAGTTTAGAATTTGGAATGGTAAATGATGACAAATATGAAACTATAAAAGTAGGAGTGGCAGAAGGCGAATTAGTAGGAGGAAATCTAAGTTTAACCAGAGGACTTGTCTGTGGGAAATATTCAATAAACTTTGATGATAAAATATTATGTTTAGAAGATTTAGGATATGAAACAGAACCAGCTTTTATCAGTAATCATCTATATTTTATGAAACAAAATGGTGTTTTTGATAAAATAAAAGGATTATGGATTGGAAATTACGAACATGAAAGCGGCATTCAATTAGAAAAAATGATAATGGATGTTTTAGAAAATGAATATAATTTTCCAATTATAAAATCAAACAATTTTGGACATATAGAAACAAAAACGGTTATTCCAATTGGTATAAAAGCAAGAATAGATACCTCAAAAGATAAAAAAATAGAGTTATTAGAAAACTGTGTCAAGTAAACCCGGAACCAATGACACAAAATGTGTCAAGTAAACCCGGAACCAATGACACAAAATGTGTCATCCAAACCCGGAACCGATGACACAAAAAATGAGGAAGTAAAAAATGTATGAAACATGGGAAGAATTAGAACAATCAATTGTAAATTGTAATAAGTGTAAATTATGTAAAACAAGACAAAATATTGTTTTTGGTGTTGGAAACAGAAATGCTAAAATAATGTTTATTGGAGAAGGACCTGGTGCTGATGAAGATAGGCTAGGAGAACCGTTTGTAGGAAAAGCAGGTAAACTAATGAACATGGCATTTCAAGCTGTTGGTATAAAAAGAGAAGAAGTGTACATAGCCAATATTGTAAAATGTAGACCACCGGCAAATAGAAATCCAGAAGAAGATGAGTGCGTTGCTTGTTTAGATTATTTACGAAATCAAGTAATGTTAGTTAAACCTAAAATTATTGTTTTGCTTGGTAGTGTTGCGTTAAAAAATGTTCTTGGAAAAGAATACGGAATTACTGCAAGTAGGGGAAATGTTATTGAGAAAAAAGGAATAACATATATTCCTACTTGGCATCCAGCAGCTCTTTTAAGAGATGAAAGTAAAAAAATTGATTTTATTAATGATTTAAAACTTGTTTTAAAAAATGGAGAATATTATGGAGAAAAATGAAATGTTAGAAAAAGCTAATTATTGCTTAAATTGTAAAATAAAACCATGTAGTAAAAAGGGATGTCCTTTAAATAATGATATACCAGAGTTTATTAAATGTGTAAAAGAAGAAAATTTTGAAGAGGCATACAAAATATTATCAAAAACTACAGTTTTGCAAGGAATTTGTGGAAGAGTTTGCCCTCACATGAGCCAATGCCAAGGAAGTTGCGTAAGAGGTATAAAAGGACAACCTGTTAGTATAGGAGATTTAGAAGCGTATGTGTTTGATAAAGCAACAAGTCAAGGCGTTACCTTATTAGATTGTTATAAAGAAGATATGGAAGCTAATAAGAAAAACAACAATAAAAAAGTTGCTGTGGTAGGAAGTGGACCAGCTGGATTAGCCTGTGCAGCTTTTTTAGCAAAAGCTGGAGTGAAAGTTACAATTTATGAAAAACATAATTACATAGGTGGACTTTTAGTACATGGAATTCCTGAGTTTAGACTTTCAAGGGAAACTATTCAAAAAACAATTCAAATGATTTTAGATTTAGGTGTTGAAGTAAAATATAATGCAGAATTAAATAAAAACATAAAATTACAAGATTTAGAAAACGAGTATGATGCAATATTTTTAGCATTTGGTGCAAATGCTTCATCAAAAATGGGCGTAGAGGGAGAAAATTTAAATGGAGTATATGGAGGCAATGAACTTCTAGAATTTAATTTACATCCTAATTACAAAGGAAAAACTGTTTCAGTAATTGGTGGTGGAAATGTTGCAATGGATTGCTCAAGAATAGTAAAAAGATTAGGCGCAAAAGATGTAAAAGTAATTTACAGAAGATCTAGAGAAGAAATGCCAGCCGAGCCAAAAGAAGTTGAAGATGCTATAAATGAGGGAATAGAATTTTTATATCAAAATAATATAGTAAAGATAATTGGTAATGACAAGGTAGAAAAATTAGAATTAATAAAAACAAAGCTTGTTCAAAAAGAAGGAGAAACAAGAAAAGTTCCTGTAAATGAAGAAGGTTCAAACTACATAATTAACAGTGATTATGTTATAATGGCATTAGGTGCAAAACCAGAAAAATTTGTACAAGACTTAGGATTAGAATTAGATAAAAGAAACCATATATTAGTTAATGAGAAGTTCCAGACTTCAAACCCAAAGATATTTGCAGGAGGAGATTTGGCAGGGCAAAAAGGAACTATAGCATGGGCTGCAAAGTCAGGTAGAGATGCAGCAGAACATATTGTGGAATTTGTTACTAAAATGTAACAAACATTTAATATTTTTGAAATGTAAAAAAAAGGTGTTTATTGTATAATTATGTTAGGGAGATTATACAAGGAGAAACATATGAGTATAGAAGATGAACTAAAGAAGGATGGAATTGAAGTAATTGAAAAGCTAGATACACTTACAATAAACACAATAGCTCAAAATGTATCTATTAAAATTTGTGAGACATTTCCAAGTTATGGATTAGATCAAAACGATTTATTTATAAGAATTTTAGGTTTAAATATGTATAAAGCTAAAATGCCTGAAGGTATGAGTGAGGCAAACTATTTTTACAAAAATACATCTATATATTTCAACTGCAATATTCCAAACGAAGATTTAGAAGAATTTGCGGTGCATGAATGTATACATTATATACAAGAAGTTAAAGATAAAAGAAATAAATTAATTAGAATGGGACTTTCAGATTATAGCCAATCTAAAGTGACTGGATTAGGAATGAATGAAGCTGCAGTCCAACTTATGGCATCATATGCAAATGGAATGGAAAAGGAATTTGTAAAATATTTTGGCATAAGTTTTGAAACAATAAGTCCATCATATTATCCATTAGAGTGCTGTTTAGTAAATCAGCTAGCATACTTACTTGGAGAAGATGTACTTTTTGAAAGTACAATAAATAGTAATGACAATTTTAAGAATAAATTTATATCCGAAATGTCGGTAAAGACATATCTTTGTGTGCAAAATGCGATAGATACAATTTTAGATTCAGAAGAAAATATTGTAAAATTAAATAATAAAATTTTTGATTTGAATGAAGATGATAAAAGAAGTAGCAATTTATCTGGCAAAATAGAAGAATTGAAAAATGAGATATTACTTACATTTTTGAGAACTCAGAATTTAATTATCTCAGGTTATTTTAATGCTAATATTAAAAGGATAAAGACTTTAGAGGAAGTTGAAAATTATAGAAAAAAATTATATAACTTTAAAGATTATCTAGGTTCAACTGACGGATACACTTTCTATCATGATTTTTATGTTGAAAAGATGGCAGAATTAGAACATAAGTATAATGTATTAGAAAATGGTGGAAATGAAACTGCTTTGAAGGTAGTACCTAAAAAAGAAAGCCTTTTTGCAATGATTATTAGAAAGATTAAGAAATTATTTATTAAAAATGAAACTGTAGATGGTTTAAAAAATAGGTAAAAAGTTAAGTCCTGGGGATTTATTGTATAATCCTCAAGACTTAACTTTTTATTTTACAACCACATTATAAATCTTATTTTTTACATAAATTTCTTTAACAATAGATTTTCCATCTAATTTAGACTCAATTGTTTCATGAACTTTATTCTTAATAGAAGATTCATCTTCATCAATAGAAATTGTTATAGTTGCTTTAAGTTTTCCATTAATTTGAATTGGAAGTGTAACTTCATCATTTATAGTTTTTGATTCATCATACTCTGGCCATTTCTCATAAGAAATTGTATTATTTTTACCTAAAGCGACATTCCATAACTCTTCTGTAATGTGTGGTGCAACAGGATTTAATAACTTTAAAAATCCTTCAGCATAATCAATAGGAAAAACATCTTCCTTATTTACAGTATTTATAAATATCATCATTTGAGATATTGCTGTGTTAAAGTTCATAGTTTCATAGTCATTAGTAACTTTCTTTACTGTATAGTGATAAGCTTTTTCAAGATTTTTATTTTCAGAATCTTTAAGTTTTCCTGATTCTGTATAAAGTCTCCATACTTTTTCTAAGAATTTTCTAGAACCTTCAATTCCGTTTGGATCCCAAGGTTTTGCAGCATCAATTGGACCCATAAACATTTCATAAACTCTTAAACTATCTGCACCGTATTCTTTAACCATATCATCTGGATTTATAACATTTCCTTTTGATTTACTCATCTTTTCACCATTTGGACCAAGTATCATTCCCTGATGACGAAGTTTGGCAAATGGCTCTTTTACGGGAACTAAACCTTTATTGTATAAGTAGTTATTCCAAAATCTTGAATATAGCAAGTGACCAACAGCATGCTCTGGACCGCCAACATATAAGTCAACAGGTAACCAGTGTTTTAATAGTTCTTGGCTTGCAAATTCATTATCATTTTTTGGATCAATATATCTTAAGAAATACCAACTTGAACCTGCAGATCCAGGCATTGTACTTGTTTCTCTTTTTGCTGGTTTGCCATCAAAAGTAGTATTTACCCAATTAGTTGCCCTATCTAATGGAGAAGCTCCTGTTTTAGAAGGACTGTAATCTTCAAGTTCTGGTAATATTAAAGGTAAATCTGAATCAGCTAAAGCTCTCATTTCATCATTCAAATAAACAATTGGAATTGGTTCTCCCCAATAACGTTGCCTTGCAAATATCCATTCACGAAGTTTATAATTAACTTTCTTGTGACCAATACTTTTTGCTTCTAGCCATTCTATCATTTTATCTATTCCGTCTTGTTTGTTTAATCCATTTAAGAAATCAGAATTAATATGAATTCCATCTCCTGTGAAGGCTTCTTTTGAAACATCTCCACCTTCAAGAACAGGAATTATTTCTATTCCAAATTTAGTTGCAAATTCATAATCTCTTTCATCATGAGCAGGAACGGCCATAATAGCTCCTGTACCATAACTAGCTAGTACATAGTCTGAAATCCAAATTGGAATTTTTTTATTATTTACTGGGTTTATAGCATAACTTCCAGTGAATACTCCAGTTTTATCTTTATTTAATTCTGTTCTTTCCAAGTCTGATTTTGATGCTGCTTTTGTTTTATATTCTTCAACAGCATTTTTTTGTTCTGCAGTAGTAATTTTTTCAACTAATTTATGTTCAGGTGCTAAAACACAATATGTAGCTCCAAATAATGTATCTGGTCTTGTTGTAAATACTGTAAAATCTGAATTTTCAAATCCATCAATTGTAAAAATAACTTCAGCTCCAACAGATTTTCCAATCCAATTTTTTTGAATTTCTTTTGTAGATTCAGGCCAATCAAGATCTTCTAAACCATCTAATAAAATGTCAGCATATTTTGGTATGTCTAATACCCATTGTTTCATGTTTTTACGAACAACAGGGAAGCCACCTCTCTCGCTTTTTCCATTTATTACTTCATCATTTGCCAAAACTGTACCAAGTTCTTCACACCAGTTAACAGGCATATCTACTAATTTTGCTAAACCATCATCATATAATTTTTTGAAAATCCATTGAGTCCATTTATAATAGTCAGGTTCACATGTTGAAATCTCTTTATCCCAGTCAAAAGATAAACCTAACATTTTTAATTGCCTCTTAAAAGTTTCAATGTTTTCATGTGTAAATTTTGCAGGATGATTTCCTGTTTTTATTGCATATTGTTCTGCTGGCAAACCGAATGCATCCCAACCCATAGGATGAAGAACATTATATCCTTGCATTCTTTTCATTCTAGATATTATATCTGTTGCTGTGTATCCTTCTGGATGACCTACGTGCAAGCCTTGACCTGATGGATATGGAAACATGTCTAATGCATAAAATTTAGGCTTTGTAAAGTCCCATACATCTGTATAAAATGTTTTATTATTATCCCAATATTCTTGCCATTTTTTTTCTACCTCTAAATGATTATACGTCATAATTATTGCTCCTTTCAAATCTACAAATTTTCTACGATTATACAACAAATTTTTAATAAAATCAACCTTATATCTTTTCATTTTAATATATATGTGGTAAAATTATTCATAGCAAAAATTAATGTATTAAAATTTATGCAAAAATATAGTTAATAAGGAGAGCTAAATATGTTAAAAAAATATTATCCGTATGAATATGTCGAAAGTGTCTTTACTATAGATTATGAAAAACTTTATAAATTAGGATATAGAGGAATTATATTTGATGTTGATAATACATTAGTCCCACACGGTGCAGATTCAACACCAGAAGTAGATAATTTATTTAAAAAAATACAAGATATGGGTTTTAAAACATACATTTTATCAGATAATGGAAAAAAGAGATTAAATAAATTTTTAGAAAATATAGATTGTCAATATATAGATAACGCAAATAAACCTAAACCAGATAACTATTATAAAGCTATAGAAAATATGGGATTAGAAAAAAGTAAAGTAGTTTATATTGGAGATCAAGTTTTTACTGATATTTTAGGCGCAAATAGATGTGGAATTGCTAGTATTTTAGTTAAATTTATCGGATACTATACCGAAACAAAAATTGGTATAAAACGAAATATTGAAAAAATTATTCTAAAAAGATATATGAAAAGTAAAAAATATAAACATAGATTAGGAAATATAGAAATTGAAGGTGAAAAAATGGAGAAAAAAAGTAAAAAATTATTAAGTCAAAGAAGTCAATTACTTTTTAAAATTGCTGTTCGAAAAGGAATAATTCAAAGAGATGTTAAGGACGTATTAAGTAAAGAAAAATTTGCTAAAAAAAAATCTACAGAAAAATTGCCTACTGTTGTGTCAAGCTATAATTCTTATTTGATAAAAAAAGGAACAGAATTAGACTTGCAAGAAAATAAAGTAGTCAATGTAGAAATAGCTTCAGGTAAAATTAATGGGTTAATTATTCATCCAGGTGAAGTATTTTCATATTGGAAAACTATAGGAACTGTAACTAAAAGAAAAGGATATAAAGAAGGAAGAGTATTAAGAAACAACAAAGTGCAACCAGGTATGGGAGGAGGACTTTGCAATTTGGCTAATACAATAAATTTATTAATTCTAAATAGTCCTTTAGAAATAACAGAATTTCATACTCATTCTGATGCATTAGCACCTGATTATGGTGAAAGAATTCCATTAAAAGATGGTACATGTGTTGGATATAATTATATTGATTATAGATTTAAAAATAATACAGATCAAGATATTCAATTAAATTTATGGGTGCAAGATAAGACTTTATATGGAGAGCTAAGAAGTGAAAGCGAATTTCCATGGAGATATGAAATTACAGAAGAAAATCATCATTTCCAAAAAGAAGGCGATGATTATTACAGAGTATCAAAAATTTATCAAAATAAAATTGAAAAAGCTTCTGGTAAGACTTTAGAAAAGAAACTAATTTGGGACAACCATTCAAAGGTAATGTATGATCATGATTTAATTCCAAAAGAGTTAATAAAAAATTAAATTATATTAAAAACTTTCTTTTTTAAAAATAATATTTTATAGTATTATTGCGAAAAGGAAAGTTTTTATTATTACAAAAAACTTCTTCAAAGCAACAAGTTTTTTCATAATTTTGAAAAAACTTGACTATAATAATAAAATAAAGTATAATTAAAACAATGGAGGAAGTTTTATGGAAAGAATAAATAGAGAAACTTATCTATCTATATTAAAGAATTTTAAAGACCAGCAAATAATAAAAGTGATAACAGGAATTAGAAGGTGCGGAAAATCAACTTTACTCGAGATGTTTCAAGATTATTTAAAAGAAACAGGAGTTAAAGAAGAACAAATAATATCAATAAATTTTGAAAATGCAGATTATGAAGAAATGCAGGATAGAAAAAAACTATATGAGTATTTGAAATCAAAATTAGTAAAAGGTAAAAAAACATATATATTTTTAGATGAAGTTCAAAATGTTGCTGAATTTGAAAAAACGGTAGATAGTTTATTTATCAATAAGGATGTGGATTTATATATAACTGGATCAAATGCTTGGCTTTTATCATCAGAGCTTGCTACTTTACTTACAGGAAGATATATAGAGATAAAAATGTTGCCTTTATCATTTAAAGAATACATGTCTACATTAGAAGATAAGACTGATATATCTAGAAAATTTAGAGATTATTTGAGGTATAGTTCTTTTCCACAAGCAATTGAGTTATATAAAATAAATCCAGACAATATTAATTTATTTTTAGATGGAATATATAATACAATTTTATTTAAAGATGTAATGCAAAGAAAAGGCATAACAGATAAAAATGCTTTGGAACGAGTTACTAAATATTTATATGATAATATAGGAAATAGAACGAGTATAAAAAGCATAAGTGATAATATAGAAGGATTAGAGAAAAATAACTCATACAATACTGTTTCTGCTTATGTAGAAGCTCTTTTAGATAGTTTTTTTGTATATAAAGCAAATAGATATGATATAAAAGGAAAAGAATTTTTAAAAACACAGGAAAAATATTATGCTATAGATATAGGATTGAGGTACTACATGTTAGGTCAAGGATCTAGTAGAGATATGGGACATATATTAGAAAATATAGTTTATCTTGAATTATTGAGACGTGGAAATGAAGTTTATATAGGAAAATATGATGATTTAGAAGTAGATTTTGTAGCAAAAAATTCAAAAGATACGGTTTACTATCAAGTTGCATTAACGACAAGAGGAGATAATAGTAAGATTTTAGATAGAGAATTATTACCTTTGAAAAAAATTAATGACAATTATCCTAAATATATTTTAACTTTAGATGACGATTTGGATGCAGATTTCGATGGAATTAAAAAAATAAATGTTTTGGATTGGCTATTAGAAAATTAAAAAAATGTGTGTCAACGGTTCCGGGTTTGGATGACACAAAATGTGTCATCGGTTCCGGGTTTGATTGACACAAAATTATAATAGACGACAAAAAAATATTGTCAAAGGAGAAGAAATAAAATGATAAACATTGAAAAAGCAAATGCAGAATTTAATAAATATGTAAGAAATTACGATCCGCAAAATCCAAAAATAAAATTAAAAATTAATCATATCAAAAGAGTAGAAGTAATTTCAAAAGATTTGGCAACTAAGATAGGACTAAGCAAAGAAGATATAGAATTAGCAGAAATAATAGGTTTACTTCATGATATTGGAAGATTTGAACAAATAAGACTTTATAATACATTTGCTGATAAAAAAAGTGTAAATCATGGAGAATTAGGAGTAAAGATACTTTTTGAAGATGGACTAATTAGAAATTTTATTGAAGATAATCAATATGATAATATTATTAAAATTGCTATAAAAAATCATAACAAAAGTAAAATAGATAATGAACTAACTGAAAAAGAATTACTTCATTCAAAAATAATAAGAGATAGCGATAAAACAGACATCTTCAATGTGTTAAACATAGAAGATGCAGAAGCATGCTATGAGACAAAAGATATGTCAAAAGAGATAGCTAGTCCAGAAATTTATAGAGAGTTTATGGAAGAACATAAGATAGATTACAAAAATAGAAAATCATCAGCAGATATATTAATTAGTCACTTCGCGTATGTTTTTGATTATAATTTTGAATATGGACTTGAAATATTAAATGAAAAACAATATTTAGATAAATTGTATAAAAAATTTAAATTTGATGATAAACAAACTGAAAAAATGATAACAGAAGTTTATAAAAAAGCAAAAGAATTTATAGAAAAATGTGTCAAGTAAACCCGGAACCAATGACACAAAATGTGTCAATCAAACCCGGAACCGATGACACAAAATGTGTCAATCAAACCCGGAACCATTGACACAGAAAGAAGCGTAAAATGGGAAAAAAATTATTAATAACAGAAAAGCCATCAGTTGCAATGGAGTTTGCAAAGGCATTGAAATTAAATGGAGTAAGGAAAAATGGATATATAGAAGCAGGAGATTGGATTATAACATGGTGTGTAGGACATCTAGTCACAATGAGCTATCCTGAAAAGTATGATGAAAAGCTTAAATATTGGAGGTTAGATACTCTACCATTTATTCCTAAAGAATGGAAATATGAGTTAATTCCAGCAGTTCAAAATCAATTTAATATTATAAAAGATCTTATGCAACGAGAGGATATTGAAGAAATATATAATGCAGGAGATTCAGGACGCGAGGGAGAGTATATTCAAAGGCTTGTTTTTATGATGGCACATCCAAATCCAAAAGCAAAAATGAAAAGGGTATGGATAGATTCTCAAACAGAAGAAGAAATTATAAGAGGTATAAGGGAAGCAAAAGATTTATCAGAATATGATAGTTTATCTGATAGTGCATATTTGCGCGCCAAAGAAGATTATTTGATTGGTATTAATTTTTCTAGACTTCTTTCTATTATATACGGAAGAAATTTAGCGAGCAAAATAAATGAAGAAAGAGCATCAATTTCTGTTGGACGTGTTATGACTTGCGTTCTAGGAATGATAGTTTCAAGAGAAAGAGAAATTAGAAATTTTGTTAAAACAAAGTATTATAAAATAATAGGAGAATTTGGTGATGATAATTCTTCATTTAATGCAGAATGGAAAGTAAACGAAAAGTCAAAAGTTTTTGAATCTCCAAAGTTATATAATGAAACAGGTTTTAAAAAAGAAAATGAAGCAAAGGAGTTCATTTCAAGTTTAGCGGGAAAAGAAGCGGTTATTACAGAATTAAAAAAATCAAAGCAAAAGGAGAATGCTCCACTTTTATTTAATTTGGCAGAAATTCAAAATGAATGTACAAAAAGATATAAAATTAAACCAGATGAAACTTTGGAAATTATACAAAACTTATATGAAAAAAAGTTAGTAACTTATCCAAGAACTGATGCTAGGGTGCTTTCAACTGCAGTAGCAAAGGAAATTAAGAAAAATTTAAATGGAATAGCCACTAAATTTCAAGATGAAGAAATTAAAGGCTATATAAATAAAATGGTTGAGGAAAAATATTCTACAAATCTTATAAAAACAAAGTATGTAAATGATAGCAAAATAACAGATCACTATGCAATTATTCCGACAGGGCAAGGATATGAAAACTATGACAAACTTCCACAACTTCAAAAAGATGTATATAAATTGATTGTAAAAAGATTTCTGGCAATATTTTATCCACCTGCTGAATATAGCAAAGTAAATGCAACAATTATAATAGACAACGAGACATTTTATGCGAATGGGAAAGTGTGCGTAAAAAAAGGATATTTAGAGATTTTAAAACCATTTAAAGCAGAAAAGAAATCAACAAAATCACAAGAAAATGTAGAAAATAAAACAGTCGAAGATAAAGAAGTGAATAATGATGAAGAAAATTCTAATCTAGAAATTTTAAAGAATTTAAAAAAAGGTCAAAGTGTTTTAGTAAAAAATTTTGAAATAAAAGATGCCGAAACTTCACCTCCTTCAAGATATAATTCTGGTTCAATAATTTTAGCAATGGAAAATGCCGGAAAGCTTATTGAGGAAGAAGAACTTAGAGAACAAATAAAAGGAGCAGGTATTGGCACTTCTGCAACTAGAGCAGAAATTATGAAAAAGCTTGAGAAAATTAAGTATATTCAAATAAATTCTAAAACTCAAATTATTACTCCAACTTTAAAGGGCGAAACTATTTATGATATAGTAAATAAGTCTATGCCAGATATGCTTAATCCAAAGCTTACTGCTAGCTGGGAAAAGGGGCTGGACATGGTTTCTAAAAAAGAAATTAAGTCGGAAGAGTTTATGGTAAAGCTTGAAAATTATATTAATTCAAAATTTGATAAGTTGGTTGTGAAGATGTAATTTACATTTTTATTGTATTATATAACGTGAATAATTTATCTACATTTAGAGGGAGACTAAAAAGTCTTTCTCTATTTTTTTTATATTAGGAGATGAAAAAAATGAAAGTATTAAACAAATTAAAAGAAATTATAAAGAAAGAACGAAATATCAGTTTTAAAGAATTATCAGATAATTGGTTAAAAAGCAAGAAAATATCTATAAAAGAATCAACTTATTATCATTACATTTATTTTTTAAACAAATATATTTTACCTACAATGGAAAATGTAAAACTAAAAGAATTGGAAGACTATAATTATAATAATTTTATTATAAAGTTAGCGGAAGATTTGTCGGCAAAGACAATTAGAGACTTAATTTGCATATTAAAGTCAATTTTATATTATGCTAATGAGGAATACAAGTTAAACATAAATATTAAGAAGATAAAAAGTCCTAAACTTGTTAAAAATAAAGTTGTAATATTCAGTAATAGAGAAAAAGGTAGATTAGAAAATTATTGTATTAAAGAGAATAGCTTAAAAAGTATAGGAATTATAATATGTTTAAATACTGGATTAAGAGTAGGAGAGTTATGCGCATTACAATGGAAAAATATTGATCTAGATAGAAGAATTTTATTTGTAAAACACACTGTACAAAGAGTTTATGATGATGAGAAAAAGAAAACTAGAATTGTAATGGATTTGCCTAAAACAGCAAGTTCAATAAGAGAAGTACCAATATCAAATAAACTATTTGATATTTTAAAATTACACAAGAAAAAATATAAAGATGAAAATTTTTTTCTATCAGGAGAAAGTGATAAAATTATAGAACCTAGAAATTATGAAAAATATTATAAGCAAGTTTTAAAAAAATGCAAAATAAAATCTTATAAAATGCATACATTGCGTCATTATTTTGCAACTAATTGCATAAATGTGGGAATGGATATAAAAAGTTTAAGTGAAATATTGGGACATTCAAGTGTTGAAGTTACCCTTGAAAAATATGTGCATCCAGATTTAAAAACTCAAAAGAGATATTTAGAAAAATTATAATTTAAAAGAAGTACCTAAAGTATCTTACTTTAAGTACTTTTTTTTGCAAAAATATTATACCAATAAGTATTTATATTTTCAATGTTTTTTAAAAAATTTTTTCTAAATAAATTTAGTATATTTTTTAAAAATTCAAGTATTAGTTAATAAAATGAAAAATAATGAAACCATTGAAATTATTAGAAAATATCTGATTCAATCATTGCCTTAAAGTAAGATAATAAAAGGTTACAAAGGAAGGTTGGAAAAGATATGTATTTTAAAGATTTTTTTATAAAAAAAGGGAAAAAACAAAATGAAAATAAAGGTATTACTCTGATTGCTTTAGTGGTTACAATAATAGTTTTGCTAATCCTGGCTCGGAGTAACGATAAGTACATTAGCAGGAGACGATGGAATACTAAATAAAGCAAGTGAAGCTAGATTTAAAAAAGAATTAGGAGATTATAAAGATGAGTTAGCACTATATAATGTAGAAGAAAGAATAAGTGTAGAAAATTCTAATGGAGAAGTAGGAAAAAGCCCATCATACGCAGATGCTAATTATCTAGTAGATGCAGATAAAGGAGTAATAAATGGAAACATTACAAATATAATAAAAAACATAAAGGATGAGTATAAAGAGAAATTTATAATATTATATGGAACACTATATACAACAGATAAAGCAACAGAGTTAGAAAGAAAATGGGCAGAATCAATGGGAGTAGAATATTATCCATTAGATGTAGCCGTAAAAGACGGAAATGTAGTATTACAATGTACACAAAACAATTTAGAAAAATTAATAAAAGATGATACACTAGTAATACCAGGAATAATAACAGAAATAGAAGAAGGGACATTTAATGGAATAAATGTAAAAAAAATAGTAATACCAGGTTCAGTAAAAACAATAGGAAAGAATGCATTTTCAAATAATACAGTATTGGAAGAAATAGAAATACAAGATGGAGTAAAAACAATAGGAGCTAATGCTTTTCATGGATGTAGTAATTTATGGAAAGTTACAATGACGGATTCTGTAATTACACTTCGGTGCGGGTGTTTTTAAAGAGTGCTCAAAACTCACAGATATAATTCTTTCAAATGAAATTAAAGAATTGAAAGGGACTACTTTCTATGGGTGTAAATCATTAAATGAACTTAAATTACCTGATAAATTAGAAATATTAGCAAGAGGTGTTACTTGGGGTACAACGATATCAACTTTAAAATTTCCAACAAATCTAATTACTTTTGATACTTATGATCAATCTTTAAGTCTTGTAAATTTTGACACATCTGAAAATAATAATTTTATATTTAAAGATAATGTGTTATATAGTAAAGATGAAACTATTCTTTATTTTGTAGGAGCTAATGCAACTAATGTAAATATATCAACACAAGTAACAACTATAAAAGATTGTGCATTTAGAAATTGTACACAAGTAACATCTATAAATATTCCACAAAAAGTAACTACAATAGGCAATTTAGTATGGAATGATAGCATAACTAGTATAACAGTAGATATTAATAATAATAGTTTTAAAACTGCTGAAAAAGGTTCTTTAGTAAGTGCTGATGGTAAAAAATTGTATAGGTGTGTACAAACAGGTAAAGTAATAATTGAAGAAGGTGTAGAACATATATACAGAGGAACTTTTTTACCTGGAATAACTTCAATAAAATTGCCAAATTCATATAAAACTGCATCTGACTCAACATTTCCAACATTAGATGAATTAGAATTACCTAAAAACGTAGAAAGCTTTAATTATGGTATTTATATTGGTATAAAACAAATAAAAGTAAATTCAGAGAATACACATTTTAAAATGAGTGAAGATAATAATTATATGACAAGTTATGATGGCAAAAAATTATATTGGACAAAGAGGGGGTTGACAACATTAAATATTCCAAACACTGTAAATGAAATTTGTACAAATGCAATTCTTTACTCAAGTGCAACTAGTTTAGTTGTTCCAGAAGGAGTAACCAAAATTGATTCAGGAATTGTAGCTTATTCTTCTATAAAGACGATTGAAATTCCAAGCACAATTGAAAGTATTGATGGAAATGCTTTTTCAGACGCTAATAATTTAAGTCAAATAATTATTCATAAGGCAAAAGACAGTATTACTGGAAGCCCTTGGGGAGCAGTTGGTGGAAATAAGATAATTGAATGGAACAAATGATAAAGTTATTAATATTCCATAATTCACAAGACCAAATGGAAGATTAAGGTAACACTAATTGCCCTGGTGGTTACTATAATAGTTTTACTAATTTTAGCTCGGAGTAACAATAAATACATTGTTTGAAGAAAATGGAAATATTGTATAAAAAATATTTTTAGAAAATTAAAGTTAAAAAATCATTCCATAATATAGTTGTAAAATCATCTGAATAGTGGTATAATAAATAAATCAAAACATATTTAGGAGTAAAGCAGATGAACACAATAATAGGAAAACTTGGGAAAGATCCAAAGTTTGTAGATTTAATAAAACAAATAGAAAATAAAAAAAGTCCGATAGCAATATCGGGCTTAATTGGCGTAGGAGGAATTAGTTTAATAGCAGGAATAAAAGAATACTCAAAAAAGCCAATATGTATAATAACATATAACGAAATTCAAGCAAAAAGAATAAAAGAAGACTTAGAATATTTTACAGACAAAATAACATTATTTCCAAAAAAAGAAATAGTTACATATGACTATATTGCAGAAAGTAAAGACTTACCATATGAAAGAATAGAAAGTCTAAATCAAATTATAAGCAAAAAAAATATAGTAGTAGTCACAACTATAGAGGCAGTAATGCAAAAATTGCCAGAAAAGTCTGTATTATACAAAAATTCAATAGACTTTAAAATTGGTGATACAAAAAATCTAGAAGAAATTAAACAAAAACTCGTAGAACTAGGATATGTAAGATACGAATTAATAGATGGAAGAGGACAGTTTAGCATAAGAGGTGGCATACTAGACATTTCACTTACAGAAGAAATGGGAGTTAGAATTGAATTTTGGGGAGATGAAATAGATTCAATAAGAACTTTTAGCATATCTAGCCAAAGGTCAATAAAAACAATGGACAAAATAACAGTAAATCCAGCACATGAATATATATTAGAAAATCCGAAAGAAAAAGTAGTAAATAAAATAAGGCAAAAAATTTTAACAGACAAACAGCAAGAAAATGCAAATGAAGATATAGAACAAATATTAAATGGAGATTATATCAGTAAAGTTGATAAGTATTTTGACTGTTTTTACGAAAATCCAAGTAGTTTAATTAATTATCTAAATAATAATTATATTATATTTTTAGATGATATATCTAAAATAAAGCAAAGAGAAAAAAATATAAATCAAGATAATAAAGAACTTTCAAAGGCCTTATTAGACAAGGAAAAAATTGTTCCAGAAGCTATAGAAAACATGATGACATTTATTGAAATATCAGAACATTTATCATCAAGGCAATTAGTGTATTTAGAAAGATTTGATGCAGAAGCAAGCATTCAAGCAGAAAAATATAGCTTCAGATATAGAGAAATAAACTATTTTAAAAGTGAAATTCAAGAATTAATAAAAGACATAAGAAAATGGATAAATGAAAAAAAAGAAATTATAGTTTTAGCCGAAAGCAAAGAGAAAATAAAAAAATTAAAATCAATATTTGAAAAAGAAGAGATAATATGCAATTTGGAAGAAAATCTGGACAAAACAATAATTTCAAAATCTCAAGAAAGTATTGTAACTCTATCAGTTGGAAAAATTTCAACAGGCTTTGAAAATTTTGAATTAAACCAAATTATAATTTCAGCAGATAATCTTATAGATGGAGACAAGAAAAAAAGAAAAGTTGTAAGTTCTGTTTATAAAGAAGGCGAAAAAGTTGTTTTTGCGGACTTAAAAATTGGGGATTATGTTGTTCATAAAACATATGGAATTGGAGTTTACATTGGGGTAAACACAATTAAAGCAGATGGAATAACAAAAGATTATATAAAAATAAAATATGAAAATGATTCTATACTATACATTCCAACAAGTTCTATGGATATGATTAGAAAATACGTTGGAGGAGATGGTGTAGCTCCAAAAATAAATAGACTAGGAAGCAAGGATTGGCAAAATACAAAAGCAAAAGTAAAGAAAAATTTAAGAGAAGTTGCAAAAGAATTAATAGAACTTTATGCTAAAAGAGAACATTCAAAAGGTCATGCATTTAGCAAAGATACACCATGGCAAAATCAATTTGAAGAAAAATTCCCATATCAAGAAACAGATGATCAATTAAGATGTATAGAAGAAGTAAAAAAAGATATGGAAAACGAAAGACCTATGGATAGGCTACTTTGTGGAGATGTTGGATATGGTAAAACAGAAGTTGCAATTAGAGCAGCATTCAAAGCTGTTATGGATCAAAAACAAGTAGCATATTTAGCACCTACAACAGTTTTAGCAGAACAGCAGTATGAAGAATTCAAATCAAGAATGGAAGAATTCGCTATAAAAGTAGAAATTCTGAATAGATTTAAAACAAAAAAATATCAAGATGAGGTTATAAGAAAATTAAAGCTTGGAGAAGTTGACGTAGTAATTGGAACACATAGATTACTTAGTAAAGATGTAGAATTTAAAGATTTAGGACTATTAATAATAGATGAGGAACATAGATTTGGAGTAAAAGACAAGGAAAAGATCAAGCAATACAAGACAAATGTTGATGTATTAACTATGACGGCAACACCAATACCAAGGACCATGCATATGTCAATTGTTGGAGTACGCGACATGTCTGTAATATATGATCCACCACAAAACAGAAAGCCAGTTCAAACTTATGTGTTAGAATATGATGAAGAAATAATAAGAGAAGCTATAACAAAGGAATTGGAACGTGATGGACAAGTATTCTATATTTTCAATAATGTAGAAGGAATAATGAGAAAAGCAGATAATATATCAAGGTTAGTACCTGAAGCTAGAGTGGCTTATGCTCATGGACAAATGACAGGAAATAAGATAGAAGAAATCATGAAAGATTTTACAGAAGGAGTAACCAATGTACTTGTTTGTACAACAATTTTAGAATCTGGAATTGATATACCAAACGCTAACACAATAATTGTAGAAAATGCTGATAGAATGGGACTAGCCCAGCTTTATCAAATAAGAGGTAGAGTTGGAAGAGCAGACAGACAAGCATATAGTTATATAACTTATAAAAAGGATAAAATGTTATCAGAAGTAGCAGATAAAAGGCTTAAAGCCATCAAAGAATTTACAGAATTCGGATCTGGATTTAAAATCGCAATGAGAGATTTAGAAATAAGAGGAGCAGGAAGCCTACTTGGAGAAATTCAATCCGGACATTTAGAACAAGTTGGGTACGAAACTTACTGCACATTATTAGATGAAGTAATAAAAGAATCCAAAGGAATACAAATAGAAGACATTCCAGACATACAAATAGATTTAAATGTAACAAGTTATATACCAGATGAATATATTTCAGACTCTAGTCAAAAAATAGAGATATACCAAAATATAGCATTATGTAAAAATGAGCAAAACATTCAAGATGTGATAGATGAAATAATCGATAGATATGGAAACATGCCAAATGAATTAGAAAATTTAATAAGCATTGCAAGAATAAAATATCTAGCAAAAAATTTAAAAATTTCAAAAATAGCAAGTAAAAAAACAGCAGTATTATTTACTTTTGAAGGAAATGGAGATAATATAAATATATCAGAATTAGTAAAAAAATATGGAAATCGAATTAAATTTTCTGCTGGAATTAAACCAATGGTAACATTTGAGATAGGCTCATCAGATGAAAAGACCATATTAAGAGAAGTTACAAAATTTTTGTGTCAATAGTTCCGGGTTTGAATGACACATTTTGTGTCAACGGTTCCGGGTTTGAGTGACACATTTTGTGTCAATGGTTCCGGGTTTAAGTGACACATGATAAATTGGAGGTAAGAATGCAAATAATTTCAAGTAAAGATAATGATTTTGTAAAACATATAAAAAAATTAAAAGATAAAAAATACAGAGATATAAATAATGAATTTGTGATTGAAGGCATAAAATTAATAAAAGAGGCCATTCAAGAACAAGCAAATATTAAACAGATTGTTATATGTGAAGATTGTGAAAATTCAGAAAATATTCCTAAAGACTTAACCTATGAAATAGCTAAATATGAGTGTGTTTACGTAACAAAACAGGTTTTTAGTTCAATAACTGAAGTTAAAAATCCACAAGGAATCTTGGCTATTGTAAGTAAAAACACTAGTGATAAAACTGAAATTGATTATTCTCGGAGATATTATAATTGCTTTAGATGATTTGCAAGATCCAGGGAATTTAGGTACAATTCTTCGTACAGTGGATAGTATAGGACTTACACAAATTTTGGTATCAAAAGGAACAGCAGATTGTTTTAATCCAAAAGTTGTGCGTTCTACTATGGGAGCAATTTTCAGAGTAAAAATAATTGAATGTGAAGATTTAGTAGCCACTCTAAAAGATATAAAGAAACATCATTTTAAAATAATGGTTACATCACTTCAAACAGATAAATCTATCTATGACACTGATTATAAAAAGAAAGTCATTGTCGTAGGAAATGAGGCTAACGGTGTTGAACAGAAAATACAAGAAATATCAGATGAAAAAGTTAAAATTCCGATGCTTGGAAAGACTGAAAGTTTAAATGCATCAGTTGCAACAGGAATTGTGCTTTATGAATATGTAAGGCAGAAGATTAAAAGTCATTAAGTGAAAAATTAACAGAAAGGAAATTTGATAATTATGAAATTAAATGTAGTATTAGTAGAACCTGAAATACCGCAAAATACTGGAAATATTGCAAGAACATGTGCTGCCATAGGAGCAAAATTGCATTTAGTACATCCATTAGGATTTAGTATATCAGAAAAGCAAGTAAAAAGAGCAGGACTTGATTATTGGGATAAACTAGAAATAGAAGAGCATAGCTCATTTGAAAAGTTTTTAGAAAAATACAGACCTGAAGAAAATAACATGTTTTTTGTAACTACCAAAGGTAAACATGTTTATTCTGAACCTGATTATTCAAAAATGGATGAAATATTTGTTTTATTTGGTAAAGAAACTAAAGGGCTTCCTGAAGATATTTTAATGAAATACATAGATAAAACTGTTAGAATCCCAATGAGACCAACTTTAAGATCACTAAATTTATCTAATTCTGTGGCTATTGTAGTTTATGATATTTTTAGACAATGTAATTTTGAAGGATTAGAGGAAATTAGTAACTATTTTAAATAATAAAAACTCTTACTTAAGTAAGAGTTTTTTTCTAGCTAAAAAATATATATCAAATAAATATCAATAAAATCATAACTAAATAATTGCTTTACAAATTAAAAAAATTAGTATAAACTAAATAAGAAATGTGTCAACCAAACCCGGAACCAATGACACAAAATGTGTCAACCAAACCCGGAACCAATGACACAAAATGTGTCAAGTAAACCCGGAACCGATGACACAACTTAAAGGAGATAATAAATGTATTTAAAAAGATTAGAAATGCAAGGATTTAAATCTTTTGCAGATAAAACAGTATTAGAGTTTATGCCAGGAATCACAAGTGTTATAGGGCCCAATGGATCAGGAAAAAGTAATATAGTTGATGCCATAAGATGGATTCTTGGTGAACAAAGTATGAAATCATTAAGAGGAGCAAAGTCGCAAGATGTTATATTTGCAGGAACTCAAAATAGAAAGTCTTTAGGGTTTGCAGAGTGTTCTTTGGTTTTTGATAATGAAGATGGCACACTTCCAATTGAATATACAGAAGTAACTGTTACAAGAAAATTATTTAGAAGCGGAGAAACGGGATATTTTATAAATAAAGTGCCATGTAGATTAAAAGATGTGCTTGAATTATTCATGGATACAGGCATTGGTAAAGATGGATACTCTATAATTGGTCAAGGAAAAATTGATGAAATATTAAGTAACAAATCTGAGGATAGAAGACACATTTTTGAAGAAGCTGCTGGAATAGTAAAATATAGAGCTAGAAAAGCAGAATCAGAGAAAAAGCTTGAAAGTACAAAGTTAAACCTTTTGAGGATTAATGATATTTTATCGGAAATAGAATCTAATTTAGAGCCATTAAAAGCCCAAGCAGATAAAGCAAAGAAGTATTTAAATTTAAAAGAGGAATTGAAAAATATAGAGATAGGACTATTTATTTTTAATATAGAAAAGTATAAACAAACTTTAACACAAATAATCGAAGATGAAGAAATATTAAAAACAAACGAAATGGATGAAGAGGGAAGACTCGAAAGAATCAAGAACCTTAAAGAAGAACTTAAAAATGAAGTAGATGAAATTACTTTAAAAATAGAAAATATGTCAAATCTTGGGTTTGAAAGTAAAAAAGAAATCGAAATGCTTAATTCTGATATAAATGTTGCAAACACAAGGATTACAAACAACATTGATAACAAAAAAAGATTTGAAGAAGAGATAGAAGAATTAAATAAAAGATTATTAGAGTTAGCCGAAGAAATTGAACAAAAAGAACAGAAAAAGGATAATTTAAGAAATAATAAGGAAAAATTCGAAAAAGAATTGGAAGATAAGCAAAGTAAATTAGATGAATTAACAAAAACACTTTCAGGCAAGGAACTAGAAGTAGAAGGATACAAGAAGAAAGTCGAAGAAGATATAGATAAAAAATATGAACTTCAATCTTACATAAATGCGCAGGATATACAATTTGAAAATTTCGAGAAAAGGCAAAAACAAATTAAACAAGAAATCCAAAATAATATATCAGATTTAGATGCAACAAGGCTTAGAAAAGAGGAAGTTTCAAAAGAATTTTATGAAATTCAAATAAATAAAAACAAAGTTAATGGAGAGCTAGAAGATATTTCAAAGAAAAAAGAAGAAGCAAATTTAAAAATTAAAAATTATGACATAAGTATAAATAACTTAAATAGCGAGATAAGAATAAAAGAATCAAGATTGAAGTTTTTAATTGAAACAGAAAAAGAAAAAGAAGGGTATGTAAAAAGTGTTAAATCACTTTTAAAGGATTGTGAAAATATAAAAGACTTGGGCAAAGGAATGCATGGAGTTATTGCAAATATAATCGAAGTCCCAAAAGAATACGAAACAGCAATAGAAATGTGTTTAGGAATTTCACTTCAAAATATAGTTACAGAGACAGAAGAAGATGCAAAAAAATTAGTAGAACATTTAAGAAAAAATAATTTAGGAAGAGCATCATTTTTACCAATTTCATCAGTTAAAGGTAAAAAATTGGATAAAATCAAAGGTAAAAATTCTGGAATAATTGGTATCGCGTCAGATTTAGTAAAATTTAGTAAAAAATATGAGCAAATAATCTTAAATTTACTTGGAAGAACAGTAATTGTAGATAATATGGACACAGCAATTCAAGTAGCCAAAGCAAATTCATATTCTTTTAGAATTATAACTTTACAAGGAGATTTAATAAATCCATCTGGAGCAATTACTGGTGGTTCAGTAGCTAAGAAAACGGTAAATATTTTAGGTAGAGGAAGAGAAATTGAAAATTTAGAAAAAGAATTAAAGAAGGAAAAAGAAAATGTTGCTAAGCTAGAAAAAGAAAAGAATGAATATGAAACTTCAATTGAAGGAACTTTGGAATTGGCAATTAGTTTTGAAAAACAATTACAAGAGATAGAAATTGAATATGCAACCAAAAAGCAAAAACTTGAGTCAATAGATGATGAAATTAAAAAGATTGAAGCAAGACTTGAAAAATTAAAAATTGAAACAACAGATTTAAACACAAGCAAAGAAAAATGCAAACAAGACAAGGAAAATGCAACAATTGAGATAGAAAAGTTATCTGAAGAAATTGAAAAACTAAATAAAGTTATAACTGAATTTGCAGAGTTAAATAAAGACAATCAAAAATACATTGATGACTTAAATTTTGATATAACTAACTTAAAAATTTCTGTGTCATCATTTGATGAAAGTGAATCATCAATAGAAGAAATTGTTGAAAGAATAAATGTAGAAACAGAAAATACGAATAAGAGCATTGAAAACAAAAAGAAACAAATTGAACAAATAATTCAAGAAAATCAAGAATTAAAAAATTCTATTGAAGAAACTCAAAATAAAATTGTTCAAATAAAACAGGAAGTTGAAACAAGTGGAACTAAAATTGAAGAGCTTAAACAAGATAGAATCGAAAAAAATAAGAAACTAGAAGACCAGGAAAAGGAAATTTCAGATAAATTTAGAATTATAGAAGATTTAAAAGCTCAAATTGTAAAAATTGATGTAAAGAAAACAAAGCTAGAAGATGATATAAATGAAATTATCAATAAAATGTGGGAAGAATATGAACTTACACCAAATAATGTAGGCGAAGTTAAAAAGCCAGATAATGTTCAACAAACACAAAGAAGAGTAAATAATTTACGAACAGATATTAAAGAATTAGGAAGTGTAAATGTAGATTCGATTGAAGAATACAAAACTTTGAAAGAAAGATTTGAATTTATGAGTACACAAAGGTATGACTTAGAAGAAACTATGGCAAAACTTAGAAAAATAATATCAGAAATGACTACTATTATGAAAGAACAATTTAAAAAACAATTTGAAATTATCAATAAGAATTTTAGTGAAGTATTTAGAGAATTATTTGGAGGAGGACAAGCAAGTCTTAGTTTAGCAGATGAAGATAATATTTTGGAATGTGGAATTGATATTACAGTTCAGCCACCTGGAAAAAAATTGCAAAATATGATGCTTTTATCTGGTGGAGAAAAGGCATTTACAGCTATTGCATTATTGTTTGCAATTTTGAAAATTAACCCAGCGCCATTTTGTGTATTAGATGAGATTGAAGCTGCTTTAGATGATGTTAATGTATTTAGATATTCAGATTATTTAAAGAAATTTTCTAAAGATACTCAGTTTTTAGTTATTACTCATAGAAAGGGGTCTATGGAAGCGGCAGATACAGTTTATGGAGTTACTATGGAAGAGAATGGAATTTCAAAATTACTTTCTATGAAATTAAAATAGAAATTTTTTAAAAAACCTTGCCAAAGTTACATAAATGTGGTAAAATAGGTATGCTTTAACAAAAGCATACCTTATTTTTAGATTAAATAAAAATAAGAATCTCTACTTACATATAAAAATGTAGGTTATAAATCCAAAGGGAGGTGAAAATAATGAATAAATACGAAAGTATTATCATTGTTAATCCAGAAGTTGATGAAGCTGGTATAAAAGCTTTAGAAGAAAAATTTACAGGATTAATAAATGAAAATGGAAAAATAGCAGAAGTAAAGAACTTAGGTAAAAAACAATTAGCTTATGAAATCAAAAAGAACAAAGAAGCTACATATGTAGAATTTGATTTCGAAGCAAAACCAGAGTTAATTGCTGAGCTTGAAAGAATTTACAGAATTACAGATGATATAATAAAATTCATAACTGTAAGAAAAGAAGACTAATTTTAAATTAGCAAATAACAAAATTAAATAAAGAGGGGCCTTTATTTAGAGTAAAGAAAGGTGATAAAAATGAACAAAGTAATATTAATGGGAAGATTAACAAGAGATCCAGAAACAAGATATACACAAACCAACAACACTTTAGTTGCTTCATTTAGTTTAGCTGTAAATAGAAGATTTGTAAGACAAGGTGAAGAAAGACAAGCAGACTTCATAAATATAGTTGCTTGGAGTAAAACAGGAGAATTTTGCAGTAAATACTTTAAGAAAGGTCAACAAGTAGGTATTGTCGGAAGATTACAAACAAGAACTTGGGATGATGACCAAGGAACAAAGCATTATGTAACAGAAGTTGTTGCAGAAGAAGCATATTTTGCAGATAGCAAAAGAGATGGAGAAGGAGCTAATACTTCATTTGAAAATAATTTTGGAACTACTGCACCAGGAAATATGGGATCAGATTTCGAAGTATCTTCAAGTACAGATGACTTACCATTCTAATTCAAGGGGGGAAAATAAAAATGGCAGACAAGAAACAAAATAAAAGAAATAACAATAAAAATTATGATGAGGATTACAATCCAAAATTTAGAAAACAAAGAAAAAAAGTTTGTATACTTTGCAGTGATAAAAACTTTGTTTTAGATTACAAAAATCCAGAACAATTAAAAAAATTCATAAATGATAGAGGTAAGATATTACCTAGAAGAAATACTGGGGCTTGTGCTAAACATCAAAGAGATATAACAACTGCAATTAAAAGAGCAAGACATATTGCTATATTGCCATATAGCCAAAATTAGTTAAAGAAAGCGATAAAATTATACAAAATAGTTTTATCGTTTTTTAAATTTAAAAGATATTTTAATAAAAATATTAGATTTATAAAGTAATTGCGTAAGTAAAACCATGAATAAGGGAAGTGTAAGTAGAAATGATAGAAAAATATGGAATAAATAAAAAATTAGTTGAGTTATCAAAAAAAGTAGAAGAAAAGATAAAAGACAAATTTAAAGAAATAGATGAAATATGTGAAGAAAACAGTTTAAAAGTAATAAATGCATTTCAAACTTGTAATTTATCAGAGCCACATTTAAATTCAGCAACAGGTTATGGAATAGATGAACCAGGAAGAAATAAAATAGAAGAAATTTATGCAAAAATATTTAAAGCGGAAGATGCATTAGTTAGAGCTCAATTAATTTCAGGGACACATGCATTAGCAATCACTCTATCTGCACTGTTACATCCAGAAGATACGATGCTAAGTATAACAGGTGCACCATATGACACTTTACAAACAGTAATAGGATTAGGATCAAATCCAAGTAAAAGTTCATTAAAATCATATGGAGTAAAATATGAAGAAATTGATTTAATTAATAGCGAATTTGATACAAAGAAAATCCAAGAAAGATTATCAAAAAAAGATATAAAATTAGTAGAAATTCAAAGGTCTAGAGGATATTCAACAAGAAAAAGTCTAGAAATATCAAAAATAGAAAAAATTATAAAAGAAATAAGAGAAGTAAATCAAGAAGTAATAATAATGGTAGATAACTGTTATGGTGAATTTGTTGAAAATAAAGAGCCAATAGAAATTGGAGCAGATATAGCAGTTGGTTCACTAATGAAAAATTTAGGAGCAGGAATTGCAACAAGTGGTGCATATATTGTTGGAAGAAAAGACTTAATTGAACAATGTGCAGAAAGATTAACAGCCCCTGGAATAGGCAAAGAAATTGGACCATCATTAAATCAAAACACACAATTTTTAAAAGGATTATTCTTTGCTCCAAGTGTAGTAGCAAGTAGCATGAAAACTGCTGTTTTTGCAAGTGGCATATTAGAAGAATTGGGCTATCAAGTAGATCCAAAATGGAATGAAAAACGAGCAGATATAGTTCAGACTATTGCATTAGGCAGTGCAGAAAAACTCACAAAATTCTGTCAAGGAATACAAAAAGGTTCACCGATAGATTCAAACGTATTGCCAGAGCCAGGAGACATGGGTGGGTACGAAGATAAAGTAATAATGGCAGCTGGAACTTTTACACAAGGTTCAACAATAGAACTTAGCTGTGACGGACCAATAAGAGAACCATATATAGCATACATGCAAGGTGGACTTACTTATGAATATGGAAAATATGGAATACTAAAAGCAATAGAAGAAATGTGTCACTAATTCCGGATTTGTGTCAACGGTTCCGGGTTTGAGTGACACAAAATGTGTCAACGGTTCCGGGTTTGAATGACACAAAATGTGTCAATGGTTCTGGGTTTAGTTGACACACAAAGTATAAGGAGAAATATGAAAGTTATAGTAATAGGTGGAGGACCAGCTGGAATGATGTCAGCAATTACCTCTGCAGAAAATGGAAATAAAGTTATTTTAATAGAAAAAATGCCAAGTCTAGGAAGAAAACTTTGCATTACAGGAAAAGGAAGATGTAACATTACATCTTCGTTAGACATGTCAGAATTCATAAAAAATACACCAGGAAATGGCATGTTTTTATATAGTGCATTTAATAATTATACTAATCAGGATATAATCTCTTTTCTAGCAACACAAGGATTAAAAGTTAAAGAAGAAAGAGGAAATAGAATTTTTCCTATAACAGATAGAGCTAAAGATGTACTTGACTGTTTTATAAAAAAGCTAAATGAACTTAATGTACAAATAATGCTAAATACTAAAGTTATAGAAATTTTAATTGAGGACTTTTCAAACAACGAAAATAATTTTAATAAAATTGTTAAAGGAGTAAAAACTGAAAAAGAAATAATAAAGGCAGACAAAATAATCCTTGCGACAGGAGGAAAAAGTTACCCAATGACAGGCTCAACAGGAGATGGTTATATTTTAGTTAAAAAATTAGGACATACTGTAACTGATATAAAACCTTCATTAGTTCCACTTGAGTGTTTTGAAAAGCAGGAAACAAAGCAAATGCAAGGATTAAGTCTAAAAAATGTAGAAATAAATATAACAGATGAAGCCAAAGGTAAAACTATTTATAATGACTTTGGTGAAATGTTATTTACACATTTTGGAGTATCTGGACCTATAATTTTAAGTGGTTCAGCTCATTTAGTAAAATATAAAAACATAGATGAGTTATTTAAAAATAGACAAATTGCATTAACAATAGATTTTAAACCAGCATTAACAGAGGAAAAGTTAGATAATCGAATTTTACGTGATTTTGATGAATTAAAGAACAAGCAATTTAAAAATAGTTTAGACAAATTGTTACCTAAAAAATTAATACCTATTATAATAGATAGAAGTCATATAAATCCAGATAAAAAAGTAAATGAAATAACAAAAGAAGAACGTAAAAAATTAGTAAAAGAATTAAAAAATTTTAAATTATATATAAAAGATTTTAGATCAATTGAAGAAGCTATTATAACAAGTGGCGGAATAAATGTAAAAGAAATAAATCCTAAAACAATGGAATCCAAAATTTGTAATCGGTTTATATTTTGCAGGAGAAATTATTGATGTAGATGGTTATACAGGAGGATTTAACTTACAAATTGCGTATTCTACAGGCTATACAGCTGGAAACAATTAGCAACTTTAATCTTGTGTCATCCAAACCCGGAACTAATGACACAAAATGTGTCAACCAAACCCGGAACCAATGACAATTAGCAACTTTAATCTTGTGTCATCCAAACCCGGAACCAATGACACATTTCGTGTCAATCAAACCCGGAACCAATGACAATTAGCAACTTTAATCTTGTGTCATCCAAACCCGGAACCAATGACACATTTCGTGTCAATCAAACCCGGAACCGATGACACAAAAAATCGAAAGGAAAAAATATATGAACGAATTTATAACAATACAAAAAAATACACAATATACTTTAACAGAGAAAAAATCTAAATTTATAGCAAATTTAATAAGGGTAGAAAGCATTGAGAACGCAGAAGAAATAATAAAAAAATATAAAAAGCAATACTATGATGCAAGGCATAATTGCATGGCATATAGAATATTAGAAGATGACCAAATTATAGAAAAATCAAATGATGATGGAGAACCTTCTGGGACAGCAGGTGCACCAATGTTAAATATTTTACAAAAAAATAATTTGTGTAATGTATTAGTTATAGTTACAAGATATTTTGGAGGAATATTGTTAGGAACAGGGGGGCTGGTTAGAGCATATTCTGATGCATTAACAGGTGCCATTGAACAATCAAACAAGGTAATTCAAACTATTGGTATAGAGGCTGAAGCGACAATAGATTATAATCAATTTGAGAAGTTTCAGTATTACTGTAGAATTAACAAAATAGACATAAAAAATGCTAATTATTTGGAAAATATAGTTTGTAGAATATCATTAGAAGAAAGCAAAAAAAAGAAACTTTTAGAGGATTTTCAAAGTAAAAGTTTAAATTTAATAAAACTGGAGTTTTTTGGTAAAACAATTTTTACAAAAAGTGAAGTAAAATAGAACTTTCATAAATGAAATGGAAAAATTTTCCATTTTTTCTTGTAATAACCAGAAAAAGTAATTATAATGTAAATTGCGAAAGCAAGAAATTATAATTATTTTTGAGGAGGAAAAAAGTTGAAAGAGAAAATTACAATACTTATTGCAGATGACAATCAAGATTTTAGTAGAACATTGTCAACATATTTAGAAAGTCAGGAGGATATGGAAGTTATTCGGAATGGCTAAAGATGGAAATGAAGCAGTAGATATGATAAAAAACGCAATACCAGATGTAGTTTTATTAGATGTAATAATGCCACATTTAGATGGATTAGGAGTTTTAGAAAATATAAATGGAATGGAAAAAGATAAAAAACCAATGTGCATAATGCTATCAGCTGTAGGACAAGATAAAATAACACAACAAGCAATTGCTCTAGGAGCAGAATATTATGTAGTAAAACCTTTTGATATTGAATTATTAATTAAGAGAATTAGGGAACTTAAATTTTATAAACCAAGTTCAAATAATAACTTTATTGGAAGAGAAATTAAAAATCAATACATAGAGATCGCACCAAATAGTGATAAGGGTGAAGAAAATTTAGAAGCATTAGTAACAAATTTAATTCACGAAGTTGGAGTTCCAGCCCATATTAAAGGATATCAATATTTAAGAGAAGCAATTATGATGGTTGTAAATGATATTGATGTAATAAATCAAATTACAAAAAGTTTATATCCTCAGATTGCCAAAAGATATCAAACTACACCATCTCGTGTAGAACGTGCAATTAGACATGCTATAGAAGTGGCATGGGGTAGAGGGCAACAAGAAGTGGTAGAAAATATCTTCGGATACACAATTTCAGCAGCTAAAGGAAAGCCTACAAATTCAGAATTTATAGCGATGATTGCAGATAAATTAAGATTAGAATTAAAAACAGCATAAAAAATTAAAAAACCTCAATATGTTTATTAAAAAATAATAAATATAGGGAGGTTTTTTAGTTATGAAAAAATTGATTTGAAAATTGACGATTTTATTAATTATAAAGTGCAGAACAAGTTTAAAGATAATAGTGTAAAATTAAATATGGAAAGTGATTATGCAATAACTATTGATATGTAGTAATAGGAGGGAAAAATGAAAATATTAGAAAAAGAATTAAAAGAAAAAATAAAAATGTTTGAGAATAAAACAATAATTGTACAATTTGAAAATTTTATACAAGCAAGATTTGAATTTTATAATACACATATAAATTACAATACCAAAACAGGTTTTTTACATATTGAAGATTCAAAAAATGATAATGAGATACGAATAAATATTGTGTCAGCAATAAAAATAGATTTAATAGGTAGTTTGTTAAATATAAAACTAGATAATTCGATAGAAATTAGGATTATGATAAAATAAAAATTTGGTACATAGATAAAATCTATGTACCTTTTAACTTTCTTCCAGATTATTTAATCCATATTCGATTATTTGATTAACAACGGAATTAAAACTTATGTTGTTTTTTTCAGCTAATTTATTTATTTTGTCAAATGTTACACCACTAATTCTAATTGTACGAGTAATAGTATCATTTGTTTTTTGTTCTTTTATTATTTTTAATTTACCCATATTTTTGTACCTCCTATTTGTAGTTTATATTGTATTAAAAAAAATATTAAAAATAAGTACACAAAATAGTACACAAAAATAAAAGTTTGTGATAGAATAACTATAATGTAATTTTTTGTCTAAAATGAGGAGGTGGAAAAATGGACGAAAACAACATTATTATTTGTTCTAGTTGCTATCACGAAAATGTTTTTGGAGCTAAAACTTGTTGTAAATGTGGAGCAAAAATATATTACAATGATGAAAAAGAATTAAAAGAATCACCAAAAGATGAAAAAGAGGAGGTTTGTACTATGGATACAGAAAAGAATAACAGTACAAATGATATGAGAAAGAAAAATAAAATGGCAGAATTATTGTCTAATTTAGGTGCAATAATTGCTATTATAGGCTTTTTAGCAGGAGTAATTCTTATTATGTATGGTTTGATAATTTTTGGTGCAATTACAATAGTATTTAGTATTTTAAGTATGATATTTTTACTTTCTTTTAGTGAGATTATTCAATTATTACAAGAAATAAGAGATAAGTAAAAAATAAAAATTTTGATTTCGATGGAGGTGTGAAAATGAAAAATGAAAAAGGAAGCGGAATTATTGCTATTATAGTTATTATCTTGTTTGTGTTCTTTATTGCTTGTATTTTTTCTAGTGATGGTAAAAGTTCAAGTAGTTCAGGTAGTAGCAAATACACAACACAATATCAAAAAGATGTAGACCATATAGCAAATGTATATGATATGAAACCATCAGATGTAGATACAAAAATAAGAGCAGTCGAAAAAGCATTGAATAATAAATAAAATTTATAATTATGAAATAAAGAGTAAAAGGAGATGTGAAATATGAAAAATAGAAAGAAAGTTTTTATAGTAATTGTGGTTATAGCTATATTATTAGTTTCAGTTTATTTTATATTTATTCATAGAGAAAGGACAGAAAACAATAAGAAAGAATTAACAATAGCAGAAGAAATAACATTAAATGACAATGAAAAAGAATTGTTGTCAGAATTAATAAATGTAAATGATAAATTATTAAATCCAACAAATACAGAAAATGCAGATACAAATTCAACAGATTATACAAAAATAGTAAAACCAAAAGAATCTATTTCATTAAAAGATTTTTGTATTAAACTATACGAAGCTAGAAAGACTATAAATGAACAAGGAGAAACATTATATATGTTTGATATGGATACCAAAGGAAATAATGGAAAAACAATAAGAAGATTTATATTAACTAAAAATGGAGAAATGCAAGGTTGTAGCTTTGTGGAGAGCGACTATACAGAAACCTTAAATGAAATGGAAGATACAAAATATGAAAATGGAACTATAAATTTAGGAAAAGAATTTATGCAATCAATATTTGAGGGATTAACAAAATCAATAAATGAAATGTGGGAAAAAGCAACAATATATGAAGATGTTAATTATGATAATATATTAGGTAAAATTTAAAGGAGGAAATGAAATGGAAGAAAAAAATAAAAACAAGAAAGTAATAGTGGTTATATTCATAGTTATAGCAGTTATAATATCAGGAATTGTTATAAAATTTTTAATTGAAAACAATATTAAAGGAAAAACTTATGAGGGAACACAAACAACACAAGAAGTAAATAATAGTAAATTGACAGATGAAGAAAAACAATTATATAAAAAAGCAGTTGCAAGAGGAGATTCGAGTTTACTAGACGGAAAAACAATTGAAATGATAATTACTGAAGAAAAAAATAGACAAGAACAGGAACAAAAAGAGTTGGAAGAAAAAAGAGCAAAAGAAGAAGCGAAGAAAGAAGAACTTGCAAATGCTGTAACATTAAATGTATATAATAAAAATGTAATTCCTAAAGATACATCGGCGTGGAGATTTAATGATTTTGTTGAATTAAAAATGAATTGTAAAAATAATACAGACAAAGATATAGTTGCGGTAAGAGGAATTATACATATAACAGACCTGTTTGGAAATGCAATTTTAGATATAACATTATTATATGATACAGGTACAATATCAGCAAAGGGAGAGGTTGATATAAAAGATATTGGATTAGATATTAATCCATATATGGATAAGCATATAAAATTAAGAGATACAGAATTTGAAAAATTAAAATTTACATTTGAAACATCATCAGTAGCTTTTTCTGATGGTACAATTTTAGGAGAAAGTAATTAGAAGAGGAGGAATCCTCTTTTTCTTTTCTCAAAATTATAGAATAAAAATTAAATATCTACGTATTTGTTTCCCTATCACTTACCAACTTACCATTATATCTTACTTCATATCGTGGAGTTTTTCTTACCATTTCAACTTCAATATATACAACTATTATTATTTATATATAAAATAATTTGGATAGTTATACTTAAGATTAGTACGCCTATATAATAAAATTTTTTAAAATTAAGTTCATAAAATTGACAACTGAAAAAATTTCTATTAAGATTAATGCAATAAACATATTGGGAAAAATGCTATAAATATTTATTGGATTGAAAGAATTTATTGCTTCCGACGGTTTACAAAAAATTACAAAAATGAAAAGTTTATAATCTTCTGAATATAGCGAAAATACTGGGGTAGAGGGCAACAAGAAGTGGTAGAGAATATCTTCGGATACACAATTTCAGCAGCTAAAGGAAAGCCTACAAATTCAGAATTTATAGCGATGATTGCAGATAA
>CANRHX010000008.1 GCA_947630545.1 uncultured Clostridia bacterium | reverse complement strand
TATAAACTTCCTCCTACTGTTAAGTTTTCTGGTAATTCTGTTATGTTTGTTCCTCTTAAGTCTAAACTTCCTTCTACCTCAAGTCTATTATCTTTTTCTACAACATCATTATAATTTCCATATTCTCTTATTATCTTTTTAAAATCTATAAAATTCATTATTTATATTTCCTCCAATTCAACTATTATTTTACTTTTATCTCCATATTCAAATTTATCCATAAAACATGTTACATGTTTTTTATCTTAATGTTTCCTGTATTCCTAAAATTTGCTTTATCTGCTTTATTGGGTCATCTGCATATTTGCATTCTTTTGTTCCCTTAAAGTTAGAATCTTCAAAGGCGATTGCATCCGTAAACATGATTTACATTTTCCTTGTAATTCTTTATAAAACATCAGCTTCCTCCTTTTTTATAAATCTTCCTTTACTATCTCTTTTTAAATTTGTTTTTCTGAAATATCCTAAATTGCCTTTATAAATTAATTTATCATCTCTATGCCCTTTATCATATCTATCTATAAGAACATGTGCTTTTATTCCATATTGTTTTTCAAATTCATAAGCAGACTTTTTTTCTTCATATATTACAATTTTTCTAGTTACTCTTTTATTATTTGCTTGTTCTTTCCACGTTGCCCATCTACAATTATTAGGTTCATAATTTCCATTTACATCAATTCTATCTATTGTTAATTTAGATGTATATCCATTATTTATTGCCCAATTATAAAAATTCATGAAATTTGTTAACCAATCTTCACATACTTTTATTCCTCTTTTCCCATAATTTTTATAAAATTGATTATTTTTATTATTGCATCTGTCTTTCATATCAGCCCATATTTGATAAATTCTTGTTTTTGACAATCCATGTGTTTTTGTTTTTCCCCAGAAATTACTTAAATTTCTTAATTCACATTCTTTTCTGTAACAACCACAACTTGTCGTATCTCCTCTTGTCAAATATGTTGTAGGAACTATTTTTTTGTTTCCACAATCACATTCACATAACCATAATTTTCTCCTATTTTTATCAGTTTCTACATACTTTATTACAGTCAATCTTCCAAATCGTTTATTAGTTAAATCTAATCCTTTTATTTTTATCACTCCTTTGAACATATTCCGTGTTAATGGTGGATAATCATATTTCATAGGCTACTCCTTTGGCATTTCATATTTTGGACTACAAAATCCCGTCAGTTTGCCAATTTTTAAATTTTCCCAATTTGCACATCTATCTATTATTTCTTGCAATACTTCTTTTGCTCTTTCTTCTGTATCATAATTTCCTAAATTTATTACTAAATCATTTACTGTATCGCATCTAACATCAGAAATTTCGTTAGGACATTTATGCACATATATTCTTGTTATATTATCAAAATTTACAATTTCTGTTTTATCTTGACTGACTATTATCATTTCTTTTACTCCTTTACGAAATATTTGGTATATGTTGCATATTTTTTGCAATCATATCCTTTAAGTTATCTACTTTTTCATATACTGCTACCATCTTTCCAGTATACTCACATTTCCTTTTACCAACAGCTTTAACTATTCCTCTTTTCTCTAATTCTGTTAATCTAGGTGCTGTATAGTTTCTTTCTGTACTAGGAATGATACCAATATCAAATAGTTCTACTGCTATTTCTTTAGCTGTTTTTGGTTTATCTAATCTATCTAATATCTGCTCATATCTTATTTTTCTTTTGGGTTTTATATCCTGAAAGCTTAATTGTCTTGTTTGTTGAGTTATCATTTGTTAATCACTCTCCTTTTTATCTAAACTCCATGTTTTTATATAAAACATCTAATTCACTTTCTGTATATTGTCTGCCTTTGAAGTTAGTTTGCTTTTTTCCTTTTCTGCTATCTTTTTGTGCATCAGCTAGAGTTTTTATATTTGCATTTTGCCAATTGTTTAATATGGCTTTTATGTACTGTATCGTCTTTTTATTAGCCTCTACACTTATTTGCATAGCATATATTATTAAATCAACTGGCATTTCTTCTGCATAACTTCTTAATATTTCTAATCCATAGGGTGTAATAGCCCCTATGTTTTCATTGTAAAAGTCGATGATTTTTTGCAAACCGTCAATACAACTGTCGCTTGCATTATTATTATCATTGTCATTAACATTAACATTTACATTTACATTATCATTTACATTTACATTAGTTCTTATTTTGCTTACCGTTTGCTTTTGTTTTGCTTCCGTTTTGCTTTTCTTTTGCTTTCCATTTTCATATCTTTTATAATTGGCATCTAATTGAGGTTTAACAAGAGAAAATATTGCCTTTGATATTCCTACAAGTTCTACTTCTTTTTGATTTAAAGCATATTGCATTATTGCATCATATGTATCTGCTTGATTTTCTTTTGATAACTCGTTTATAGCTTCATAAAAACTTCTGTAAAATATAAAACTATCTCTTGCCATTTTTCCCTCCTAATATTTTTTGTAAATCAATTTTTCTCTGTTCCATTCTGCTCCATAAATGCTTTTTAAATAACTTTCTATGTAATCTTCATATAGTTGAGTGTTTTGTCCCATATCTTCTTCATAATGACATTCTAGGCATAATGTGACAGTATTCTCTGGAATGCCTAAACCACCGTTGTGACCTTTTTATAAAATGTGCATTTGCACAAGTCTTTGGAACATATCTTCCACAATATATACACCTTTGATTATCTCTATTCCATACAATTTCTTTTACTTTTGGTGCAATATCACAAGCTTTACTTCTTTTGCTCATTTCTACCCCAACTTTCTTTTAAAATACTTAATTGCTCTGGTGTCATTGTTTCTATGTTCAACTGTTTACATTCTTGTACTATTAGATCAATTAATTTTGACATTTCAGCTGTGTTATATGAACTAGAACCATAATATGTAATTACATTGGTATAACCGCTTTAATTTGCTTTTCATTGTTTCTGTAATCCAACCTAAACCGTTTTTATTCCAAGCTTTTCTAAATCTTTCTACAGCTTCATCTTTTACTGGTACTATTTCATAACTGCCTATATTTCTTATTAAATCTTTGTATATTTCTTCTTTAGGTATATCTAATTTGTCTTGCAATTTTCCTAAAAGAACCCAACAATATGCATTACTATCCAGGCTTCTCTTTTCTTTATATTCTTTTACTTCATATTTTTTATCTTTGCTTTGTTCTAATAACCAAGTTATTAATTTATTTGTTGTTCCTACCATCTTGGAAATTCTCCTTTCACTAAACATTGTGTTAAAACATCTAGTTTTGGTAAGTATTCATTATTAATAAAGTCATTATCATATTCTATTGATATAAGTTCTAATCTATCTTTATTTATTTTATTGAAATAATTCTTGTAATCGTTTTCTTCTAAAGCATAAGCAACTATATATAGTTTATGTATTTCGCTTGCATACATCTCAACCTGTGCTTGTCTCCAATATTGTTTTGATACTTTAAATTCCTTTTCTACTTTGTGCGTTTTTACTTCATAAATACAAGTATTGGTATTTCCATCTAAATTGACTCTTAATCTGTTTATTATTATTTGTTTATCCTTTTGTAATCCTTTGATTTCTAAACTATCTAAAATTTTATGTTCATAATTATTTCCTGCTTTTATTGATTCATTTGTAAAATTATTTTTATTTAACCCTAGTTTTTCTAACCACCACTTTTCAAATGTCTTTGTTTTCCAATTGCCAACTACCATACTTGTATCTGATGCTCCTATGTAATAACTTCTATCTTGACTTTGTATCAATATTAAATAAATCCTTTTCAAAATTACTTAAAGTATCAAAATATGTAAATATTGCTTTTACTTCATCTTCTGTTTTGTGTAATCTCTCTGCAATTTCTTTTACTGTCAATCCTTCTTTTAATTTTTGTGTATAAATTTCTTGACATCTTTCCTTAATTTTAAATATATCGTGTTTTGACAAATCATCTTCCCAATTATCTTTTTCACTTTTAAATTCTTCTTTAAGCCATAAATCAAATCCTAAACCGGTCCTTATAGCCACACCCTTTACAAATAATCTTGTTTGGCAATTCCATAATCTTTGTTGTGACATTGAATTGTCTTTAACAGGATTACTTCCATTCGTTACAGGTCCTCTTTGTATAAATTCGATATCATCTATAACAACTTTTACGGCTGTCTCATATACTTGATTTACATTACCTTTACTGTCTTTAAATTCTTTTTCTGTCATATATAAACTACTTCCTGTTCTTTCATTTACAACCGGTTCAAAATATACTTTTTCTGCTCCATTTTCATGCAATAAATCAACTACCTTTGCCCAATTTAAATAATCTGCTCCATCTCTCTGCTCTACCCATTTGCTAACATCTAAATTTCTTAAATCCGAATAACTTTTTAACATTTTTTCTCCTCCTAATCTTTTACTTCTTCTTTAATCCAATTTCCACTAAAGAACCAATCTATAATTAAATCTTTAAATTCCAATTGGTCTACTGTTAGATTGCCATTCTTTCCTTGTGGTTCTATTTTTAATCCTAATTTTTTTAATACATAATCTTCTGCCATAAAATCTTCTATTATTTCGTCTGTATTTATCTCTCTATATTGATATTTTTTATTTTTCATTTGACATTCCTTTCTCTTCTATGCTATAATTAGCAATAGAATGATATATTTATATTCTTTATATTGAGTTAGTTGTCGCTTGCCAAATTGTCAACTGACTCTTTATTTAATATTGTTCTAATTTTATTTTTTAGATTGTCTATACTTCCATAATCTTGTTCTCTTAATATTTTTTCTATAGCTAATAATTTTTGATATTGATTATAATTTTCTAAATGTTCATCATCTTTATCATTTCTTAAAATTCTGTTTTCTTCTTGTAATTTTTTAACTTGCTCTTTATATTTTTCCTTTTCTTCATATTCAGCTTTTGCTGATCGTTCTAAGTATTTTCTTTTTAACATTTGTGTCTCTCCTTTCTATTTACAATCTTTACAATAATAATGTCCTTGATTTTTATATAATGTTTTACTTTTGCCACATTTTTCACAAACTATTTTTCTACTCATTAATAGTTCTCTTTTTGCTTCCTTTTCTTTATGTGACTTGCTATATTCTTTTGGTTCTTTGTTTAATATTTTAGCTACTCCACTCATATGTCCCATATTTATTCCTCCTTTCTATCTATAAACTGTTATACAATTTGTTACTGCATAAAATATTCCTGTTACTGATAATGCCCAAATTGATGCATAAACTACTGCTCGTCCTATAAAAGCGTATACTTTATTTGGGTTTATTTTTCTTTTCATTGGTATTTCCTCCTTTCTTTATCTAAATATTTGTTGCATTATTTCAAAGGCTCTATCTAAATCTATCCTTTTACTCTTTACTCCAGTTTTTATAATTGCTTCTTGCATTTCTGGTAAAGTAGTTACTCTATAAGCTTGAGCTATACTCATGTGATACTGTTCTGAAAATTCTTTTACTGTTGCATATTTCTTCCTTGCTTTTTGTTGTAATTTTGTAGCTGGCATTTATTTTCCCTCCTTTTATTTTATTTCCACCTATGCTATAATACTTTTGGAAGGTGGTGATTATAGTGAATAAAAATTTTAATGACTTTTTAAATTCAGTAAATTATAAGGAATTATTTGATAGCATTTGTAATGATATTTCAAATAAAAATTATTCAGAGCCAGCTGAAGTTTCCCTTTATAAAGCAATTCCCGAATTTAATATAAAATTGCTTGAAAAATATCACAATTGGCTTAATTCTTAAAACATTCTGGTAAGTTCTGTCCCATCAGAACTTACTATTTTTATAGTTCCTGATGATAAACGCATTAATAAAATATTTCTTAATGTAATCATTTTGTCTACAATATCATGTGCTTTTTTTAGGTTTTCTTCTGTTAACTCCATCTCATTTTTATCAGCCTCAATAATATCGTTTATTAATTCTCTTATCTTTTTTTAATTTTTCACATCTATATTTTCAAATTTTATTTTCATTTCTTCCTCCTTATCTTTAAATTTTTTCACGATTGGCTAAATCAGTAGAAAGTATTTCTATTAATTTTTTATCGCCTACTGTAACATTTATTTTAGAACATTCAGACTTGCACTCTGATTGTTCTTCTTTTTTTATATTCATACTCTCCTCCTAATCTTTATTTTTTTATTTTATGTTTTTTGATTATCTTTGTTTCAATTTGTGCTATAATCACTTTAGAGGTGATTATAATGACTGATACTGAATATCAGCAAAAACTTAAACAATGTAAAACCAATAAAGAACGCAACTTATTAAACGATGAATTTTTAAAATCTAAATGCAAAAGTAATAAACACAAAAAACATAGTGAATATTTTAAAACTAATGTACTAGTAATTATTGATTTAATACTTTCTGTTATTGGTATAATAATTTCATTATTTAAATAATAGAATTATTAAAAATATTATCGTTGATATGCTAAATCCTAACGCAAAGAAACTTACTGCTCTTTTTCTATCTACTTCTTTCTTTGCATATCTTTCTATTGCCTCTTCAAGGCCTTTATTAATTTCTTCATCACTTAACATGTTTACCTTCTTATTTAGTTTCGTTTAACATTTTGTTAATCGTAATGCCGAATAAATATCTTCAACATGACATCTATACAACCTAGCTAATTTTTCTTTCATTTTGTCGCTTGGATTTTTATGCCCATTTTCAAGCAATGAAATATAAGTTGTTGTCGTATCTGTCGAATCTGCTACTTGTTTTTGTGTCAATCCATTTTTTGTTCTTAACTCTTTCAAATTACTTTTTAACATTTTTATCTCCTTTCTTTAATTTACTATTTGTTAACTTTGTTACGGTTATTATAATTAACTATTTGTAAATTGTCAATACTTTTTTAAAAAATATTTTTACATTTTGTTAAAACCGTTAGGACTGTAAGAAAAAAATTTAAAAAAAAACTTTACATATTTAACTTTTTGTTATATAATATAGATATATTTTTCGATTATGTTAATTAAGGAAGGTAAAAATGAATAGATTAAAAAAATTAAGAGAAGAAAAAGAGCTTTTTCAAAAAGATATTGCCAAATTGTTAGGAGTTTCTATTCCTGCAATTACTCAATACGAAAATGGAAAAAGAGATATGAGTACAGAAACCGTTATAAAATTAGCTGAATTTTTTAACGTATCAACAGACTATCTTTTAGGCAAATCTGATATTAGAAATCCAAATAAAGTAGAATTAGAAGACATAGACATAGCTTTTGCTACAGGCATAAAAGGACTAAATAAGGAAAATCAAGAAATAGCAAAAAATATTATAGAAGGACTTTTAGCTAAACAAAAAAATGAAGAAAATAAAGAGGAAAAATAAATGGAAACCACATCTTTATATAACATATTAGAAAAAGAAAATATTCAGTATGTTAACCATTCACTTAAAAATAGTAATGGTATGATAACTCATTATAAAGATGTAACAGCAATTGTAGTAGACGAAAAACAAACACCTACTAATATTTCTACTAATACAGTTTTAATTCAAGAACTCGGACATTACTATTCTGGAACTTATTATAAAACTAATTCCTCTCTCGAATTAGTTGAAAAAATGGAATATAAAGCAGATAAGAAATCATGGGAAACATTCTTCCCTTATGATAAAATAAAGCAACTAATGAAAAAAGGGTTAACTACTATTACTCAATTAGCAGATTATTTCGATGTAGAACCACCCTATATGGCAAGATGTATAAATTATTATTATAAGCAGTACAATGGATTTGAATAAACTATACTAAAGAAAAAGTGCTAGAAATAGCACTTATATTTTAAATACAAAAACAAACGGAGGTTCTGTTATGGCATTTACATATACAACAAGAAAAGATGGTAGATTGATGAAAAGAATAAGTATAAATGGAAAACTTCAATCTATATATTCAGATAACCCAAAAGATTTAGAAAATCAATATATAGAATTAAAATATAAAGCTATTAACAATAAAATCATAAATAAATCTTCAATATCATTTAAAAATTATGCTGAAGAATGGTTTGAATTAAATATATCTAATAAAGAAATTGCTACTCAAAATTCCGTACAAAATAGATTAAAGCATATGTATGAATACATTGGAAATATGAAACTATCTTACATCAAGCCAAATGATATACAAAGAATGGTTACAGATATGGAAAAAAAAGGTTATAAAGATGTGACAAATAGAACTTTAATGGAATGCAAAAGGATCTTAACATCTGCAGTATTAAATAATTATATTGAAAAAAATCCTGCTTCTGGAATAAAAAAAATAAAATACCAAAAAGGAGAAAGACATACTCTAACTATAGAACAAGATAAGAAAGTAATAAATTTAGCTTTAAAACATAAATATGGTTTATTTATATTAATAATTAGGTTTTGTGGCTTACGACCTGAAGAATGTGTAGCACTAACTTTGAATGATATTGATTTAGACAATAAAACTATAAATATAAATAAAGCAGTATCTCTTGCTCAAAACCAACCTAAAATTAAGTCGACTAAAAATTTGAAAAGCAGAATTATACCTATTCCAGATTTCTTGATTGATATTTTAAAAAAACATATCAAAATTCAAAGCGAAAACGGTTCAAATTTTGTTTTTGGAAAAGAAACAGATAAATTATCAATGTGGACAAAACAAGCTCTTAAAACCCATTTAGATTCATTTCTATTTGAATTAAATAAAAATATAGAAAAAGATGAGGGTAAAATTGTATTCTCTTATTATATTTTGAGACATTCATATTGTACTATGCTATACTATGCAGGAATAAAAATAAAAGAAGCTCAAAGGTTAATGGGACATTCTTCTGCTAAAATGGTATATGATATATATACTCATTTAGACGAAGAACAAGAAAGTTCCGCTTTATCAATAAATACTTATATAAAAAATACTTATTAGTGTGTCAAAAAGTGTGTCATGAAAAAATAAAAACCTCTATATGTACCTATTCTTCTTATATATAGCGGTTAAAATATTTTTCTTGGTAAGGCTGAGGTCATGGGTTCGATTCCCGTTGGAAGCACCATGCAAAAACAGCTATTTCAATACATTTAGCTGTTTTTTATTTTTTATTTCTCCAATGACTCATCCATGGAAGCTAGCATCATTCAAGCAGCAAATGAAAAAAGCACATACCCAACGAAATATATGCTTAAATCAAGATACAAATGTATCTTACAAAAAATCTTTCACCTACAAATATTATAGGCAGAAAGATAAAAAATATTCAAAAAATAATGTATGGTTAAATATCAAAAGTGGTGTTTCCCACAAAAAGTTTATGCAATGAATCTTATTAAAAAATTTGACAAAGGCTAAAAATTTAAGTATAATAAAGATAGGAAATGACAATCGCAGAAATGCGGTTACCACACAAAAATATGGATAAACGACACATCGCTCTGCCAAGCAAATGTGCCGTTTTATTATTTGCTCAAAATGATAACCAAAGTTATGATTAAGGCAATATTTATGATAGTTATACCTATTAATCCATAGAATAATAGATAGCTTATTGTTAATAATGCTGATTCTACCATAGACACCACCTCCTATCTCACAGTAAATCTGTGTATGTAGGTGGCAACACGAACACATCTACTTTTCTCATTTCCTATGAATATTACTATACAATATTTATAAATAAAATTCAAGCGAACAGAATAAATTTTTACTAAAAGTTGTATATATCTACATCAATGGCACCAAGCAAAAAATAGCTATATTTCAATATATTTATCTATTTTTTATTTTTTTAGTTCTATATATTTTGCTGAAATATATGGCAATGTTATCGGAGCACCTAAAGTGCTTGTATAAGTGTAATCTCCTTGAGAAGTGCCATAAATTGTTATTATATCATCTTCTAATATTTTATCTTCTCCATCTTCAGGATAATATGTAACATATATTGTATCTGTATAATATGTTGAATATGTTCCTTCTTTAGTAATATTAACTCTTAAATCTGTAGATAATGTACCCTCTATAACTTGTACAACCTCTCCTGTTAATTTTACATTTGTTCCTTTAAATTTGTCTGGATTTCTTGCCATTTGCTCAAATGTATATTTTTTACAACTTTTTTTAAAGTCCTTTTCTTCTTTTTCTTTTTGTGCCTTTTCCTCTTTTTCTTTTTTCTCTTCTTGTGCTTTTTCTTCTTTTTCTATTCTTTCTTTTTCTTCTTTTTCTAATTTTAGATATTCACTATCTATATCTTTAGCACCTTCTATATATGTTAAATTTAATTCGTTATTAGAATTTCCTGTTAAATCAAATTCACTTTTTAATTTGCATAAAAGGTTATTGTTCTTATTTGTACACTCGTATACAGTACTATTTCCCCCTATTGAAAAATAAAATTTAGAATTTTCTTCTTTATTTATCCCACAATAACCTTCGTTATTTAAATCATAATTAGTCACAGTATTATTGTTTCTAAAATATTTTACTTTACTAATACCGTTATAAAATTCAATTACTCCTTTAGAAGTAAATGTAGTTCCGCTTCCATTATCAGATTTTAATTCAAATTTATAAATGCCATCATATTCATCAGTAACTTTGTATGGATTTTCTAATTTTTCTTCTTCATTCTTATCATATGAAACATCTTGTGTTTTATTTTTACTATCTCCCATATTAGTAATAAAATTTACTCCTATTATAATTAATATAACTACAGCTATTACAATAATTATACTAGAATCCGATTTTTTTTGTTTTTCTTCCATTTATATTTCCCCCTTTTTATAATTATAAAAAGAGTATAACATATGTTTTTATTGTTTTTTGTCGAAATTTGTCAGTAAAAATCATTTTGTTACATATTTTGCTTATTGTATAATATTCTTGAGTTTTAAAAATTAAAAAAGTCCGAAATTATCATTCGGACTTTTTTAATTTTCATTATCAAATAAATTTTTTATAGCTTTTTTTCTAATTCTTTGAATTGCGTTATCGACAGATTTTACAGGTGCATTTAATCTTGTAGCAATATCAACATAACTTTCGCCCTTTATATATCTATTTAAAACTTGTTTTTCAAATCCGCTTAATGTTTTATCTATAGTGCTCTCTATTTCAGTAAGATACTCTTTTTTCATTATAGTTTCTAATGGATCTTCTATTGTTTTACTATCAAACGTATTTATTAATTCCTCATCATTATCATCATTTTCATATGCAGAATTATTTAATGATAAATATGAATTTAATGGGATATGTTTTTGTCTATTTGAACTTTTTATTGCTGTTATTAATTGTCTTTCAACACAAATATTAGCAAATGTTTTGAAAGAATTTTGTTTTGTTTCATCAAAGCTTTTTATAGCTTTAAATAATCCTATCATACCTTCTTGAATTGTATCTTCTCTTTCTGCTCCGACTATATAGTATTTTGATACTTTTACATTTATCAAGTCTTTGTATTTTTCAAATAAATATGAAAAAGCATGGTCATCTCCTTGTTTTATTAGTCTTATTACTTCTTCATCTGACAAATCTATATAATTGCTTGATTTGAAATATACGTTATTTTTTTGCTCCATATTTGCCTAGAATACCTCCAAATGTGCTTTTTTTGTATTATATATTTTAAAGTCTCGAAAAGTCAAGAGGTTTGACCATCTTTTTATATTTTTTGTGATTTAATAGTACAGTTTTCTTTCCACTCTAACTAAATAATATTTTATCAGATTTAAACAATTTAATAACTGCCTTCATTATTATGAATACAAATACAATATTAGCAACAATTGTTATAATAAAATACTGCATATTGACTGTATTTGAAATTATATCAGACAGTAGTAAATTTACATTAACAAATGGTATTAATGCTAATGTTGAATCCAATTTAGTTCCCATCATTGATAAAAACATTGGTATTATTGAAATAAATGCTAATGGTTGTGTAGAGTTTTGAGCTTCTTTAAAGCTTTTTGCTTTGCTTGCTATTATGATGGCTATAGCACTTATAAGCATTCCAAATACAATAAACATTATTAATGCAAATAAAATATTTTGTATTGATAATAGTTCCATTCCTTTGAATGACTCTAAATTTTTTGATAAGTATAATAACACTCCATACATTGATAGAAAACCTATAACTGAACTAATAACTGTACAAATAGTTGTTGCAATAAATTTTCCACCTATTATATCACCATTCTTTAAAGGGAATGTTAATAATGTTTCTAGTGTTCCTCTTTCTTTTTCTCCTGCAGTCATATCAATTGCAGCGAATATTGCAGTTAATGTTGCAGTCATAAGAATAAATGAAGGTACCATACCTAACATCATTTGAGTATATGCATCTTTTCCAGATACATCTTTAGTTTCTACAGTATACACATTAAATATTTCGTCTGGAATTAATCCTTCTGCTGTTAACATTTGTGATTGTATAGCTTTTTTATATCCTTCTATCATTTCGTAAGCCATTTGTAAGGTTGCTTGTCCATAAGCATTACCTTCACTATAATATATTGTAAATTTTTTATCATTAAGTGTTATATATGCATCTATTTCTTGATTATCAAACTTTTCTTTTAGTTCGTTTTCTGTTCCTGTTATTTTCTTTATTTCTAATTCTTCTATTACTGTATCTAATGCTTTATCTGTTTCAAAAGCAAATCCTATTTTATTATATTCACTTTCATCTGCATTCATCATTGAATCTTCTAAAGTTATAATAAATCCAAACATCAATGGATATAATATTAGTGGGACAACTATCATCATTAAAAGTGTCTTTTTATCTCTAATAACATCCCTTATTTCTTTTTTTACTATTTCAAATATCATGCCTTTAGTCTTCATTTGAAACACCTCCTATTAAAGTAAAAAATGCATCTCTTAAATTTGTTGTTTTAGTTTTTGCTTTAATTTCTTCTGGTGTTCCAGTTTCAATAACTTGACCTTTGTTTATCATTAACACCTTATCACAAATATTTTCTGCTTCTTCCATATAATGTGTTGAATATAGTATTGTTTTACCTTTCTTCTTCTCTTCTTTTATGAAATCTAAAATAATTTGGCTTGAAATAATATCTAATCCAGTTGTAGCTTCATCTAAAATGTAATATTGAGGATTATGTACTAAACAACGAGCTAATCCAACTCTTTGTGTTTGTCCTGTAGATAAATTTCCTATTTTTATGTTTTTTATTTCTTCTAAATTTAATAATTTAAGAATTTCTGTTTCTCTTTTATTTATATCATTTATGTCCATTCCATATAATTTACCACACATTTGTATTAATTCGTGTGCAGATAATCTATTGTATAGCTTTGTATTGCCAGATAAAAAGGCTATTTTTCTTTTTATATCTAAACTGTTATTTTTATAGTTTTGTCCATCAATTTCTATTGTCCCTTCAGATTGTTGCATAATTCCTGCTAACATTCTTAACATTGTTGTTTTTCCTGCACCATTTGGTCCAAGTATTCCAATTATTTCACCTTTATCTGCTTTAAATGATACTCCATTAACAGCATAAAAATTAGTTTTCTTTTTGTTTTTTTCTTGTCTAGTAAATTTCTTTTTTAGATTATTTACTTCTATCATTTCATTCTCCTTTAATTTTTATAAATCTGTTTTCATTCTACCATATTTGTGGTTTTTTAACAATAATTTATACTTCCTTTTTCATTTCTTCTTCTAATATTTCTTTATTCGTCACTTAAAAAACCTCCAGTATAATATATTTGTAACTTTAGTTACATATTTATATTATATTAGAGGCTTATCTTTATTTGAATACGTTGGGCACGCTCTCCTTATTTGTATCCATTGCAAGGCATGAATAATTAAGTTAAATTTACTAACATACTATTGAAGCTTCCAAACATCTCCTTCCTTATCTGCGTTTACGCTACTTTTTAAGCATACAAGTGGCCTATACCCATCTTTGCTCTCATAGTCCCCATAATAAGATCCACCTGCTGATAAAAAATAGAACTTAATTTCATTATTTTCATATTCAGATCCAACACCATAAATATGGCCATAAAAACCTGAATACTCGTCATAATTATATTGTTGAGAAGCTAATAACATAACAGATGCTTTACTGACGTCATGTTTACAATATAAATCATCCACTTCACCATCTAACTTACCACAGTTACAATCATATTCAAAGACATCATACCCTTCATCTCTATTATAATACTTAATCTCTTTGTCAGGATACTTTTGATTAAATGATTTACAAAACATTTCTAAAGTTGGTCCTCCAATTACATACTCTGTTTTTTCATTTTTTAAACTACCCCATATTTCATCACTAGTATCAATCATATACTCTAATTCTTTATAATGCGTATTTACCATTTTAGAATCATCTATATAAGTTAAATATTTTGATATTTTATCATTTACATGCACTCCATCTGAATAATCCTTTATATTTTTAGGAATTTTATCTTCTTCTAAATAATCATCTGCTATTAAGTAAACATTTTCTTCGTCTTTATAAAATATTTGCCAATCATTATCGCTTTTATTTCCATCTATATCAACTCCATAGTCTACATAGTCTCCATAATTGTCAATTGTTACTTTGTCTACAAAAGTTTTATTATTGCTACCTCCTGTAGATGCTACTGTATCACTCCAAGTAATACCACCTTTTTCGTCTATTGTTCCTGTTACTGTGTATGACTTTGTATTTAATGTTATTGTATAATCTGTTACTCCTGATGACTCTAGCAATTGTTTATTTCTATTTTTGGCTTTTCCTACTGCTTCTTTTGCAGCTTCTACCACTTCTCCTCGTGTACTTGCTCCTTCTGTTACATTTCCTTTTACATATTCATCATTATAGTAATTTAATAACCTTTCTTGCACTGTCATTGCTATTTCATCTTTTGCTCCTGCTATTGCATCTTTTTGTGCTGCCTCTGTTGCTTTTTGTGGTGCACTGTTGTCTCCTGATAGCATTGCTATTGTTACTCCCGCTAAGATTAGCAAGACTATTATTGTGATGACTAACGCTATTAATGTTATTCCGTTTGCTGCTTCTTTTAATTTTGTTTTTTACTTTGTTTGACATTTTTTAATTCCTCCTTTTCAATTCTTTATTTTTTATTTAAAATTTAAAGTAATATATTTATTTGTTTATTTATGATATTATATTTTTTACCATATATTAATAAATATAACTTTAAAATATTAATAACTATTATTTTTTAAAATACAAAAAGATAGCCTCACTCAAGCATACCTATAATTAATATGTTTGAATAATGCTATCTTTATTATTATTATTTATTTTATTTAAAAAAATGTTCTCAAAATCCACTGCACCTTTTATTGTGCAGTTTAACCCTTTTTTATTTATTTTTGTAAATATACCTGTGTGTGTGTGTGTGTGTGTGTGTGTGTGTGTACTCCTGCAAGGGTTTGAGCCATTTTGTTTTCACCTATCTTTCTTTTCTTTGGTTTTTACTTTTAAATTATACTTTAAAAACTAACTTTTATCAATAGGTTTAGGGAAAAATTTTTTAAAAATTATTTATATTTTTTGAATGTTAAGATAGTATAAACTTATATCTTAAATTAATTACCTTTCCATTCAATTATCTTATTTCCACCAACTGCTCCCCAAGGGCTTCCACTGATACTGTCTTTTACCTTATGAATAATTATTTGACTTAAATTATTAGCGGCTGAAAAAGCTTTTACATCAATACTTTCAATTGTGCTTGGAATTTCAATCGTCTTTATAGAAGATTGACCTATAATATTTTGACCAATTTTGGTTACTCCTTCTGGAACAACTAAGCTAGTTGCACTTGAGAACAAAAATGCACTTGTACAAATTTCATTTACACTGTTTGGAATATTTAATGTTGTCAACCCCCTCTTTGTCCAATATAATTTTTTTCCATCATAACTTGTCATATAATTATTATCTTCACTCATTTTAAAATGTGTATTCTCTGAATTTACTTTTATTTGTTTTATACCAATATAAATACCATAATTAAAGCTTTCTACGTTTTTAGGTAATTCTAATTCATCTAATGTTGGAAATGTTGAGTCAGATGCAGTTTTATATGAATTTGGCAATTTTATTGAAGTTATTCCAGGTAAAAAAGTTCCTCTGTATATATGTTCTACACCTTCTTCAATTATTACTTTACCTGTTTGTACACACCTATACAATTTTTTACCATCAGCACTTACTAAAGAACCTTTTTCAGCAGTTTTAAAACTATTATTATTAATATCTACTGTTATACTAGTTATGCTATCATTCCATACTAAATTGCCTATTGTAGTTACTTTTTGTGGAATATTTATAGATGTTACTTGTGTACAATTTCTAAATGCACAATCTTTTATAGTTGTTACTTGTGTTGATATATTTACATTAGTTGCATTAGCTCCTACAAAATAAAGAATAGTTTCATCTTTACTATATAACACATTATCTTTAAATATAAAATTATTATTTTCAGATGTGTCAAAATTTACAAGACTTAAAGATTGATCATAAGTATTAAAAGTAATTAGATTTGTTGGAAATTTTAAAGTTGATATCTTTGTACCCCAAGTAACACCACTTGCTAATATTTCTAATTTATCAGGTAATTTAAGTTCACTTAATGATGTACATAAATAAAAAGTACCTGATTTCAATTCTTTAATTTCATTTGAAAGAGTTATATTTGTGAGTTTTGAACATTCTCTAAAAGCATTCGAACCGAAGTGTAGTTACAGAATCTGTCATTGTAACTTTCCATAAATTACTACATCCATAAAAAGCTTTATCTCCTATTGTTTTTACTCCATCTTGTATTTCTATTTCTTCTAACATACTATTATTTGAAAATGCATTATTTCCTATTGTTTTTACTGAACTTGGGATTACTATTTTCTTTACATTTATTCCATTAAATGTCCCTTCTTCTATCTCTGTTATTATTCCTGGTATTACTAGTGTATCATCTTTTATTAATTTTTCTATATTGTTTTGTGTACATTGTAATACCACATTTCCGTCTTTTACTGCTACATCTAATGGATAATATTCTACTCCCATTGATTCTGCCCATTTTCTTTCTAACTCTGTCGCTTTATCTGTTGTATATAGTGTTCCATATAATATTATAAATTTCTCTTTATACTCATCTTTTATGTTTTTTATTATATTTGTAATGTTTCCATTTATTACTCCTTTATCTGCATCTACTAGATAATTAGTATCTGCATATGATGGGCTTTTCCCTACTTCTCCATTAGAATTTTCTTGACTTATTCTTTCTTCTACATTATATAGTGCTAACTCATCTTTATAATCTCCTAATTCTTTTTTAAATCTAGCTTCACTTGCTTTATTTAGTATTCCATCGTCTCCTGATAATGTACTTATCGTTACTCCGAGCTAGGATTAAAAGTACAATTATTGTGATGACAAGTGCTATTAACGTTATTCCGTTTGTTTTTCTTTTTAATTTCGTTTGACATTTTTTTAATTCCTCCCTCTTTATTTTTTATTTAAAATTTAAAGTAATATATTTATTTATGTGTTTATGATATTAATTTTTACCATATATTAATAAATATAACTTTAAAATATTAATAACTATTATTTTTTAAAATACAAAAAGATAGCCTCACTCAAGCATACCTATAATATGTTTGAATAATGCTATCTTTATAATTATTTATTTTATTTAAAAAAATGTTCTCTAAATCTACCACACCTTTTATAGTGCAGTTTAACCCTTTTTTATTTATTTTTGTAAATATGCTTGTGTGTGTGTGTGTGTGTGTGTGTGTACTCCTGCAAGGGTTTGAGCCATTTTATTTTCACCTATCTTTCTTTTCTTTGGTTTTTACTTTTAAATTATACTTTAAAAGTTAAATTTTATCAATAGTTATAGAAATAAAATTTTCAAAAAATTTGTTTTATTAATTTTCATTATACAAATTTTTATAAATATCATAATCTCTTAAAATCTTTCTAACATAATTATTTGTCTCTTTATAAGGAACATTTTCCACATCAGATCCATCATCCTTTAAAATGCCTTGTTTTATCCAATTATCCGTATTTCCGCTTCCTGCATTATATGCAACCAAAGCCAATTCTATTGAACTGTATTTATTTATTAACACAGAAAGATATTTAGTACCTAAATTAATATTGACTTGTGGCTCTAAAAGATTTAAGTCCTCATCAGCATTATAAATGTCTTCTTTTTTCAGTATATCATTTGCAGTGCTATCCATTAGTTGCATTAGTCCCTTTGCCCCTTTAGATGAAACTGCACTTTCATCAAAATTACTTTCTGCTTTTATTATTGCATATATTAAATATTTATCTACATTATATTCTTTAGCATATAATTCTACAAAATTTTCATATTTTATTGGATAAATCATCTTTAGTACTTTTTCAGGTACTCGTAATGCAACTACTAATAAAATTATAATTAAGGCACAAACTATTACAATTATACCTTTTTTATTATGCATTATACTTCTCCTTTTATAATATATTGTAACAAATAATTATATAAAACATTATTTACAATCATACCAATTATCAGCTTCTGAAATTTGAGCAATTAGAGGAACGTCTAACTTAGTTGCAGACTGCATTAATTCAACCACAATTTTCTTAATTTCATCTACTTCTGAGATAGGTGCTTCAATCATCATCTCATCATGAATTTGAAGAACTATTTTTGATTTCAATCCTCTCTTCTTAATTTCATTATATACATTTATCATAGCAATTTTCATAATATCTGCTGCTGTTCCCTGAATTGGCGTGTTCATAGCAACTCTAGCTCCAAATTGCCTTACCATATAATTATTTGATTTTAACTCTGGTATATATCTTCTTCTATTAAATAGTGTTTCAACATAACCTTGTTCTTTTGCCTTTTCTGTAATGTCTTCCATAAATTTTTTAATTCCAGAATATTGTTCTAGATATTCGTTAATGTATTGTTTTGCTTTTTTTATAGAAATTCCAAGTTGCTCTGATAAACCATAATCACTTATTCCATATACAATACCAAAATTTACTGCTTTGGCATTACTCCTTTGAGTGCTTGTTACTTCATCTAATGGTGTTTTAAATACTTTAGATGCTGCTTGCTTATGAATATCTTCATTATTTTTGAAAGCCTCTATCATATGCTCATCTTGTGAAATATGAGCCAATACTCTAAGTTCTATTTGTGAATAATCACTATCTATATAAACTTTTTCTTCTGCAGGCTTAAATATTTTCCTAACCCTTTTTCCTAGTTCAAATCTTGTTGGAATATTTTGAAGATTTGGCTCTGTTGAGCTTATTCTACCTGTAGCAGTTATTGTTTGATGGAAAAATGAATGAATTCTTTTTGTTTTTGGATTTATATATGGTTTTAGTCCTTCTACATACGTTGAATTTAATTTCATAAGTTGCCTATAATCTAATATTTTGCTTATAATTGGGTCTTCTCTTTTTAATTTTTCTAAAACATCTACATCTGTTGAATATCCACTTTTAGTCTTTTTAATTATAGGTAATTTCATTTTTTCAAATAAAATTACTCCTAGCTGTTTTGTTGAATTTATATTAAACTCTTCTCCTGCTAATTCATAAATTTCTTTTGTCAATATTTCTATATTTTGCTTTAATTCATTGCCAAATTTATTTAACTCTTCTTCGTCAACATACATGCCGTTCCATTGCATATTTGATAATACTTCTACTGTTGGCATATCTATTTTTGTAAACAATTCCATTGCACCAATTTCATTTAATTTTTTAGTTGTTACTTCTTTAATTTTTGAAATTGCATAAGCTTTAACTGATGTTCCATATTTATTAACATCTACTCTATTTTCCTGTAATTCATCATTTGAAAATAGTGTCATTTGTTCTTCTTTATTTTCTTGAGCCCCATTTATATTTAAATATTCATCTATATCTAATTCTATGAAATCTTTAGAAAGTTTATCTATTGTTATTTTATTTTCAGTTGGATTTAAAATATATGCTGATATTTGAACATCATAAAAAATCCCATTTAGATCAATTCCTAACTGTTTTAATAATATATAATCTCTACTTAAATTTATTCCTACTTTTTTTATTTCTTCTTTTTCAAATATCTCTTTTAAATAAGAAATTTTTTCTTCGTTTTCTATTTTTGAATATATAGCTTTGTTTTTATCTGATAAATAAATGCTAATGCTAGTTATTTTTTCTTTTACAATTTTTTCTGGATTTTCATCTTGTTTAGTTTCTATATAATATATTAATTTATCTTGATTTTCTAATATTTGTGCAAGTTCTTCTATTTTTACTTCTTCAATTTTAAATAAATCTTTTAAATCTAACTTTGGTTTTTCTTCATCTTTTAAGCCAAATCTTTCTATATATCTATTAAAATTTAATTCTTTAAAAAGTTCTAATACTTTTGGTTTATCCCATTCTTCAACTTTTAAATTTTCCAAAGTATCTTCTATTGGGACTTTTAAATTTATAGTTCCTAAAGTTTTAGACAACATAGCTAATTCTTTGTTATTTGCAATTTTTTCTCTTTGTTTTCCTTTTAGGTCGTCTTTCCCTTTTTCTATCGAATTATATAGCTTTTCTATTGATCCATATTTTTGAATTAGTAAAAGTGCTGTCTTTTCACCTATTCCGGGAACTCCAGGGATATTATCTGATGTATCTCCTTGTAAACCTTTTACTTCAATTAATTGTTTTGGCTCTAATCCATATACCCTTTTTATTTCTTCTCTATTATATTCTTCTGTTTCTGTTTTTCCTGCTTTTGTTCTAGGAATTCTTATTGTAACTTTGTCTGTTGCAAGCTGAAATGTGTCTCTATCTCCAGATAGAATTGTTACTTCTAGTCCTTGTTTTTCTCCATAGCATGATAATGTTCCTAAAATATCATCCGCTTCATATCCTTCCTTCTCAATTATATCTATGTTCATGGCTCTTAAAACATCTTTTATTATAGGCATTTGCTCTTTTAACTCATCTGGCATACCATGTCGATTCGCTTTATAGCCTTCATACATTTTATGTCTTGCTGTTGGAGCCTTTAGATCAAATGCTACTGCCATATATTCTGGATTTTTATCTTCTATTAGTTTAAATAGTATTGCTAAAAAACCATACACTGCATTTGTATATTTGCCATCCTTTGTTGTAAGCATTTTACTACCCATTATTCCATAAAATGCTCTATTCATTATACTGTTTCCATCGACCAAAACTAACTTTTTCAAAACTTTCCTCCTTATATTTGCCATAAGTAAAATATTATTATTTTGACATATTAACTTTAAAGGCTTTTATTTTCCTTTTATTAGCCAACTTTTCTATAGTTAAAGCAGAACCTAAAATGGCTGTATACATTATCAAAATAAATGGTGTGCCAAAAACATATCCTTCACCATTAAGCAAAAATACTGCATTGGCAAACTCTGATATAATTCCCATTAATACTAATACTTTTACATTATTAGAATTTTGCCACATAAATATTGGCATTAACCACATCAAATACCATGGTTGAAATTGTGTTATTAAACTAAATAAGAATATTAGTAAAAATACTGTATATTTTTGCATTAAATTTCTTAATGTTATATTCTTTTTTACTAACAATATTATGACTGTAAATAAGTATATTATAGCAAAGATTTTCAATAACAATGTACTTAAAGAATTTATTGATATGCTAGGAAAATATTGCAATATTGGTATATAAATACTTTTTGCCATTTTTCCTTGTTGTGTTATCATGCCACTTAAAATGCTTAAATCTTTAGCATAAATTAAATATGGAACTAATAATGCTATTATAAATATAATGCCATAATTTATACATTTTAAAAATCTATTAATTGGTTTTTCTTTTCTAAAATAGTAAATTATTATAAATGGCAATAGTAGTATTGAAAAATATTTTATTCCTGTTGCTAAAGCTAAAAATATCATGCTTACCCATAATTTCTTTTTATTTTTCATGAAATATAGTGCAAATAATGTGAATAATACAACAAACATATCATTATGTACACACATAATTCCTTCTATTAATACAAATGGATTTAACCCATAAATTAATGCAAATATCTTCTTGCCTGTTAGTTTATATATAAGCCAACAATTAATTATATGAACTAATAAATTTATTATTTTAAATACAAACAATCCTATATCTACATTTCCAAATGATAATAATCCAACAAATTTACAAATTAATTGCCAAACTGGACCATAAACAACTGTTGAATTTCCCCAATCATTCATGTATCCTTCCATCATAACACTATCATTTATTATTTCTGGCTTTGAGTTTTGATTTTCATCTACATATTGCCTTATTGTTGTATAATATGGATTTTGATTATAAGTTGAATCAATTCTTCCAACTCCCATATAATAAAATACATCTGAACATGTGAATGGAATTGAAAGTATATATATAAATCCCACTATAGATGTATATTTTAAAACACTTTTTATATCTTTAAAAATCTTATTCCTATATTTAATTATTAATATATATATAACTGTTATTACTACTAATATCATAAGATATGCTATAGTTTGTGTTTCTCGGGCTGAATCGTTTAATAAGAATTCAAACCATTTATCAAATTTATAGACTGTTTTGTTTTGTATTATATATATTATAGACGGTATTACGAATATTATTGAAGCTATAATATATAGTATTTTTAATAAATTTTCTTTTTGGATTGTTTTTTTCATAATCAATTTCCTCTTTAATAATATTTTGTGTATTTACTATATCATAGTTTTATTTTTTTGGCTATGCTTTTTATATTATTTATAAGAAAAAGCGAATTAAAGATTTTCTAAAAAATATAGAAAACCTATAATTCGCTTTTTATTTATTATTTATTAAATTTATCCTAATTCTGCAAAATATTTAATTGTTCTTACCATTTGGCTTGTATATGAATTTTCGTTATCATACCAAGAAACAACTTGAACTTGATATAAACCATCTGAAATTTCTGTAACCATTGTTTGAGTTGCGTCAAATAATGAACCATATCTCATACCTATTACATCTGAAGAAACTAGTAATTCTTCTGTGTAACCAAATGATTCGCTAGATTGTGCTTTCATAGCAGCATTTATGCTATCTACTGTAATATTTTCTCCTTTTACAACAGCAACTAATATAGTTGTAGAACCTGTTGGAACTGGAACTCTTTGTGCAGAACCGATTAATTTTCCATTTAATTCTGGAATAACTAATCCAATTGCTTTTGCTGCTCCTGTTGAATTTGGTACTATATTTATAGCAGCTGCTCTAGCTCTTCTTAAATCACCTTTTCTGTGTGGACCATCTAATAACATTTGATCACCTGTGTATGCGTGAACTGTTGTCATTATTCCTGATTGAATAGGTGCATAATCATTTAATGCTTTTGCCATTGGTGCTAAACAGTTTGTTGTACAAGATGCTGCAGATATTATTTGATCATCTTTATTTAATATACCTTGGTTAACACCATATACAACTGTTTTTAATTCTTTTCCAGCTGGTGCTGAAATTACAACTTTCTTTGCTCCTGCAGTAATATGAGCTGTTGCTTTTTCCTTATTTGTGTAGAATCCTGTACATTCTAATACTACATCTACTCCAATTTCTCCCCATGGTAATTTTGATGCATCGGCTTGAGCATATATTTTTATTGTCTTTCCATCTACTGTTATAGAATCTTCTCCAGCTACTACTGTATCTGCTTTTTCATATCTTCCTTGTGCTGAATCATATTTTAATAAATGAGCTAACATTGAAGGACTTGTTAAGTCGTTTATAGCAACAACTTCATACCCCTCTGCTCCAAACATTTGTCTAAATGCAAGACGTCCTATACGTCCAAAACCATTAATGGCTACTTTTACTGACATATTTTTTTCCTCCTTTTGATTTCAAGCAATAAATTTCTTGAAGTCTTTTTTATATTATTACCATTATTTTACATGGCAATTCAATTCTATACCAAAATATTTTAGTTTGCAAGTATTTATTAATATTTTTATATTTTTATATTCTCTTGTCCAACAATTTCTTTAAAAAATTTTATTATTTCATCTGTACAATAAATTGCCCCACATGATTTTAATTCCTCATTTACCTTAACACAAACAGGCATGTTATTTCTATCTCCATTAAAAAATTTTATTGCTCCTCTTAATTTTTCTTTTTGTTCTTCGGTAGCATTTGTAATATCAATAACAAGCATCTTTTGTTTTTGTTCACCAAAATCTTTTATTTCATTTGCAATTATTGTACTTGTATCATCTTCTCTAATACTTAATCTTCCATCAACAATAACTATATTTTCTTCTACTAAACTTTTTCCAGATGCCATATAAGCATTTTCAAAAACAATTATTTCTGCTTGACCATATAAATCTTCTATTGTAACAAATGCCATTATTTTGTTATTTTTGGTGTATTTCTTTTTTATTGATGTAATTATTCCTGCATATTTTACATTTTGACCATCTTTATATTTTACTTTTTCTACTAAATTTGGAGCTTGTGGAACTTCATCATTGGTTAAAGTGGTATTCATTTGTTCATCTATTTCTTTTAATTTCATTGAATTAATTGTAGTTTGAGCTTCTATTTGGCTACGTAATTTTTCTAAGGGATGTCCAGATATATATATTCCAAGCATTTCTTTTTCTAAAGATAATAATTCTTTATTTGGCAATTCTTCATGTTCTTCAAATGAATATTTTATTTCATTCATTTGTTCTTTTTCTTGCTCATTTCCTAAATCAAACATTGATACTTGACCATTTAAACCTTTTTTATTGCTTGATTGAATAACATCTACTATATTTTCAAATGAAGCTAACAGTGTACTTCTTGTCTGTTCAAATTCACTAAATGTTCCAGCTTTTATTAAACTTTCTATGCATTTTTTATTTACTTGTTCTTCTGCTATTCTTTCGCAAAAATCTGTAAAGCTTTTATATTTGCCATTTTCTTTTCTTTGTCTTACAATATTTTGTACTGGAACACTTCCAACATTTTTTATACTTCCAAGTCCAAAACGAATTTTGTTTCCCTCAACTGTAAATTTTTCTGAACTCATATTTATGTCTGGCTTTAAAATTTTTATTCCAAGTTCTTTACATTCATCTATGTATTGAGGAATTTTGTCAAGATTTCCTAGAAAACTGTTTAACATTGCTGCCATAAATTCTGTTGGATAATATGCTTTTAAGTATGCTGTTCTGTAAGCTACTACTGCATAACAAGCTGCATGCGATTTATTAAAAGCATATTTTGCAAATTCTGCCATTTCATCAAATATTTTATTGGCTGATTTTTCATCAATACCATTTCTTATACAGCCTGGAACTATTATTTTTCCTTGGTCATCTACTTGTCCATGAATAAATATTTCTCTTTCTTTTGCCATTACATCTAGTTTTTTCTTTCCCATTGCACGTCTTACCAAATCTGCTCTACCTAATGAGTATCCTGCTAAATCACGCACAATTTGCATAACTTGTTCTTGGTAAACCATACAACCATAGGTTACATTTAATATTGGCTCTAAACTTGGGTGTGTATATTCATTATGACCTGGATGCAATTTTCCCTTTATATATCTTGGTATCTGATCCATAGGTCCGGGTCTATACAAGGAAACTCCAGCTATTATGTCTTCTAAACAATCTGGCTTCAATTCTTTCATAAAGTTTGTCATACCTTGAGATTCAAATTGAAATATTCCCATAGTCTTTCCTTCTTGCCATAGTTTATACACTTTGGGGTCTGACATATCTTTATCAAATTCTACATCTATTCCTTGATTTTCTTTTACTAGGTTTATTGTGTCTTGAATTACTGTTAATGTACGTAACCCCAAAAAGTCCATTTTTAGTAATCCTAGTTCTTCTAATGTTGTCATTATATATTGTGTTGCTATTTGATCATCTCTTACATATAGTGGAACATAATTATCTACTGGTTCTTTTGTTATAACAATTCCACATGCATGTGTTGAAGCCTGTCTTGGCATTCCTTCAAGATGCATTGCAATATCTAATAAATTCTTTGTACTTTCATCTGTCTCATATAAATTTTTTAATTCTTTATTTTGTTCTAATGCTTTTTTTATTGTTATGTGAATTTCATTTGGTATCATTTTTGCTAATTGATCTGCTTCTGAATATGGAACATCTAAAACTCTTGCAACATCACGAATAACCATTTTTGCAGCCATTGTGCCAAAAGTTATAATTTGTGAAACATGGTCTTTTCCATATTTTCTTGCTACATAATCTATAACTTCTTGTCTACGTTCATAACAAAAATCAACATCAAAATCAGGCATGCTTATTCTTTCTGGATTTAGAAATCTTTCAAACATAAGTCCATATTTTATTGGATCTATGTCTGTTATTCCTATTGCATACGCTATTATTGAACCAGCTCCACTTCCACGCCCTGGTCCAACTGGTATTCCATTTTCTTTTGCAAAATGAATGTAATCCCATACAATTAAGAAATAATCAACGAATCCCATTTTTTCTATAACAGAAAGTTCATAAGCTTCCCTATCTATTATTTCTTGTGACGGATTTTCTCCATACCTTTGCTTTATTCCATCATCACATAATTTTTTTAAATAATCATAGTGTGTTGCAAATTCAGCTGGTACATCATAGTTTGGAAGGATTGTATGACCAAACTCAAATTCTACATTACATTCATTAGCAATTTTTACTGTGTTTTCTATTGCGTCTGGAAAATTACTAAAATATTCTATCATTTCTTCTGGAGATTTAATGTACAGTTCATCTGTTTCAAATCTCATTCTGTCAGGATCACTCATTCTTTTCCCCGTTTGTATGCAAAGCAAAACTTCGTGATTATATGCGTCTTCTTTTTTTAAATAATGTGCATCATTTGTTGCAACTAAAGGGATGTCAAGTTTTCTAGCTAACTGTATTAGTTTTTGGTTTGCTAATACTTGTTCTTGTAATCCGTTATTTTGTATCTCTATATAATAATCTTTGCCAAATACTTTTTTGTGCCATAGTGCTATTTCTTCTGCTTTTTCAGTATTTCCATTTAATAATGCCTGATTTACACTTCCTGCTAAACATGCACTTAAGCATATTAACCCTTCGTGGTATTTTTCTAATACTTCTAAATCTATTCTTGGTTTGTAATAATACCCTTCTACAAATCCTATAGATACTAGTTTGCTTAAGTTTTTATATCCTTGGTTGTTTTTTGCAAGCAAGATTAAGTGATTATATTTATTATCTATTCCTGACTCTTTGTCAAATCTTGTACGTGGTGCAACATATACTTCGCACCCTATTATTGGTTTTACTCCTTCTGCTTTGCATGCTTTGTAAAAATCTATTGCTCCATACATAACACCATGATCTGTTATCGCTATTGCATCCATTCCTAGCTCTTTAGCTCGTTTTGGTATGTCTTTTATTCTATTTGCTCCATCTAATAAACTAAATTCACTATGTATATGTAAGTGTACAAATTTTGACATTTCTTGCCTCCTAAATTTATTTTTCTTATTATAACATTTATTTTTTAAGATTTCATTATAAAATAAAAAAAATATGGATTAATTTTTAAAATTTGATTACTTTTTTTTATTTAGTGATATAATAAATAAAAAAACTTTACGAAAGAAGGAATTAAAAAATGCAAGAAACAAAAAAGAATGAAAACGTAGCACTCGATATGTATGGCAAAGAATGTACTTTAAGCACAAAAGAATTTATTGAAACTTACAAAGTAAATGAAAATGGCTTGTCTAGCTCTAAAGCTGAAGAACTACTACATAATTTAGGTTATAATGAAATAAAACAAGCAAAACCAAAAAAATGGTATAATTACTTTTTTAGTAGTTTATTTAGCCCATTCAATAGCATTCTTATGGGAATTACTTTAATATTAATCTACACTGATGTATTACTTCCAAAAACGCCAAGTTATGCAAATATAATTGTAATAATAGTATTAGTTTTTGCAAGTACATTTCTAGAATTTTTTGAAGTTTATCGTTCAAATAAAGCAGCACAAAAATTAAAAGAACTCGTCGCTACGACCACTTCTGTAATTAGAAATGGCAAAGAAATTAAAATACCAATTAGAGAAGTTGTTATTGGTGATATCGTTAAACTTTCAGCTGGAAGTATGATTCCAGCAGATTTAAGAATAATTGAGGCTAAAGACTTATATGTTGGTCAATCGTCATTAACTGGTGAATCTGATGCTGTTAAAAAGCAACCGGAATCAGAAATTCCTATAGAAGAAATTGATAATATTTCAGATTTAGATACAATTTGTTTTATGGGAACAAATGTAATTAGTGGAAGTGCTAAAGGTATTGTTATTAAAACTGCAGATTCAACATATTTTGGTAAAGTAGCAAATACAATAACAACTGGAAAACCAAAAACTTCTTTCCAAAAAGGAATTGAATCAATTTCAAAATTATTAATAAGGTTTATGATAATTTTAATACCTCTTGTATTTGTATTAAATGCATGGAAACATGACAGTTTAACAGCATTTACATTTGCTGTTGCAATAGCTATTGGAATAACCCCCTTGCTTCTACCTGTTATACTTTCATCTTGTCTTTCTAAAGGTGCTGTAAGAATGTCTAAAAAGAAGACTATTGTAAAAAAACTTGACTCAATTCAAAGTCTTGGAGGAATGAATATTTTATGTACAGATAAAACTGGTACATTAACTGAAGATAAAATAGTCCTTGAAAAATATTTAGATATACATGGAAATGAAGATACAAGAGTTTTAAAACACGCATTTATTAACGCATTTTTTCAAACTGGTTTAAAAAGTAATATGGATGAGGCTGTAATTGATAGAGGCTTAAAAAATGGTATGGCAGAATTTAAAGAAAAGTATAAAAAAATAGATGAAATTCCATTTGACTTTACGAGAAGACGTTTATCTGTAATAGTTACAGATGGTACAAAAAGGCAAATGATTACTAAAGGAGCAGTTGAAGAAATTTTAAGTATTTGCACTATGGTAGATTATCAAGGTCAAGTATTTAATATTACAAAAGAAATTAAAGAAAATATTAGAAAAATTAGTAAAGAATTAAATAAAGATGGATTAAGAGTTGTCGCTGTATGCCAAAAAAATGATATAAATTCAATAGAAAATTTTGATGTGTCAGCAGAAAAGAATATGGTACTTATGGGATTTATTGGATTTTTAGATCCTCCAAAAGAAAGTGCCAAAGAATCTATAGAGAGATTAAATAAAGCTGGAATCCGTGTTATTGTTCTAACTGGTGACAATGCTGAAGTTACAAGATGTGTATGTAATAAAGTTGGTATAAATTCTAAAAATATAATCCTTGGAAGTCAAATAGAAAAATTACATGACATGGCTGTAATTGGTCTATTAAAAAGAAATAATATATTTGCTAAATTATCTCCTATTCAAAAGGCTAGAATTGTAAGGCTTCTTAAAGAATCTGGTAATGTTGTGGGTTATATGGGAGATGGTATAAACGATAGTCCTTCTCTTACAAATTCTGATGTTGGTATCTCCGTAGATACTGCTGTAGATATTGCGAAAGAATCTGCAGATATAATTTTGTTAGAAAAAGACTTAAATGTTCTATTAGATGGAGTTAAAGAACGGTAGAAAAACTTTTGGAAATTTGATGAAATATATAAAAATGGCTGTAAGCTTCAATTTTGGAGAAGTTGTTTCAATAATTATAGCAAGTATATTACTCCCATTTTTACCAGAAACTCCAATACAATTATTAGTAGAAAGTTTACTATATGATTTTGGTCAATTAACTCTTCCTTTTGATAATGTTGATAAAGAATATTTAAGTAAACCAAAACAATTTAAAGTAAAGAGTTTGCTAAATTTTATGCTATTTATGGGACCACTTAGTTCTATGTTTGACTTAGTCGTTTTTGCCTTAATGTGGTTTGCATGTAATTTACGTGATCCTGCTACCTTCCAAACAGTTTGGTTTAGTTATAGCATTGTTTCTAATTTAATTGGATTGCATATTATTAGAACTGCAAAAATGCCATTTATACAAAGTAATGCAAATAAAGCTGTATATGCTTCATCTATTGGTTTAAGTATTATAGGTATAGTTGTTCCTTTTACATTTTTAGGAAATTTAATAGGACTAGTTCCTCTTGCACCTCAGTATATAGCTATTATTTTAGGCGTTCCTATTTTATATTGTATTGTTGCATTGTTTGCAAAGAAAATTTATATGAAAAAATATGGTGAATGGATTTAAAATATGCAAATAAAAATAAGACTTAAGGAAAAATTTCCTTAAGCCTTATTTTTTTATTATATATATATTCCTAAAAATGTTAGTACAAATGCTACAGCTAAATATATAATTTCTACTAATGCAAATGATTTTATTGCTTCGTCATCATCTTTATCTAATAAAAATTTTACAGCAAAATATGTTAATACAATTGAAATTAGTGAGCAGAATGAACTGATTGGACTTGTTATTCTAATTACTTCTCCTCCTAAATAATTTAGATATGTTATGATTGAACTTATTACAACTGGAATATGAGCAATTGTTATAGTAGATATTATGGTTGTTAAACTTTTTTTATTTTGTTTGCTAAGCATTAATATAATGGCAGACATTAGCAATATTATTAACGCAGGTTGGATTAGTGTTTTTATAATAGAAAGTATTGCTGTTCCTCCAGGCATACTCATTACACCACTAAAAAATAATGTCTTTGATAATACAACTACTGTCCAAACTACTAATATTATTATTGCATATTTTAAAGTTTTTTGAGTAGTATCTTCTACAACTTCTTTTATTTTTAAAGTTGGCTTTGAAAACATTTCTTTTACAAAGTTCTTTGCTTCTATACTATCTTCTTTTATGTTTGTATTTTTTATTGTGTCTTTAACTTGATTTACAGTTTTTGATGCTTCATTTTTTAATTCTTTTGCCGTTTCATTCTTTTTTGGTTCTTGATTTGTATCTTCTGTTTTGTTTTCAATTTTCTCTTGTTTAATTTCTTCCTTATCATTTTCTTCATTATTTTCTAACATCGAAAATCACAATCCTTTCTTTTAATTATATTTTATATAATTATATTTTAGTCCTATTATACAACTTTTTGAAAAAAAATACAAATTTAATCTCCTAAATTAATTCCAATTGCTCTTGCAGCCTTAATTAATGGATCATCCATTTCAATTTTTCTTATATTACTTTTGGCTGTATTTCCAGATGCAGCTCCTATTTCTTTATTATTTCCAACAACATCTTCAAGTGATGCATAACTCATTTTACCGTTTTTATATGTTACTAGAACATTAAACTTTCCTTCTAATGCAAGTTTCATAGCTTCAACACCATATTTTGTAGATAAAACTCTATCATAAGCAGTTGGTGTTCCACCTCTTTGTACATATCCTAATACTGTACATCTTGAAACTAATCCTGTTAATTTTTCTAAATCTTCTGCAACTTGATCTCCAATACCGCCAAGCCTTATATTATCTAATCCTTTTCCATCATCTAATTTTTTCTTAATAACGATATCTCCGTCTTTAGGTTTTGCTCCTTCTGATACTACTACTATACTAAATTTTTTCCCTATTCTTTTTCTTTCTTCAATTTTTTGTGCTACTTTATTTATATCAAATGGTATTTCTGGAATTAAAGCAACGTCTGCTCCTCCTGCTATTGCAGATTCTAGAGCAATCCATCCTGCATATCTTCCCATTACTTCTAAAACCATTATCCTATGATGAGATTCTGCAGTAGAATGAAGTCTATCTAATGCTTCTGTTGCAACTGATACAGCCGTGTTATAACCAAAAGTTCTATCAGTATGTGCAACATCATTATCTATTGTTTTTGGAACTCCTATTACATTTACTCCTTTTAAGGAAAAATCTCTTCCAGATTTTTGTGTGCCATCTCCTCCAAGAGTAAATATGCAATCAAATCCTGCATTTTTTATATTGTCTATACATTGTTGTGACATATCTTTATACACAATTTGTCCATTTTCTTCCACTTTTAAATTGAATACGTTTGTACTATTTGATGTACCTATTATTGTTCCTCCTCTATGCAAAAGCCCTGATGCATTTGTTTTTGAATCTAATTTTATATAGTTATTTTCTAATAAGCCTCTATACCCTTCAATATAGCCATAACATTCAATACCATTTGTTTCAGCAGTTTTTACTATTGCTCTTATTACAGTATTTAAACCTGGTGCATCACCACCATTTGTTATTATTGCTACTTTTTTTAACATACTTTTTTCCTCCTTTTTCTGGTTAATACCCAAAACTTTTGAAATTATTATATCAATTTTTTTAAAATTTACAACTATTTTTTACCATTTCTTTGGTTTTAATTCTAAATATATTGGTTTTTCTTCATTTATTATCGTAGATTTACCATGTCCTGGATATACAATAGTATCATCAGGTAAAATAAGTAGTTTTTTTGTTATTGAATTCATTATATCTTCTATGCTACCTGTTGGTAAATCTGTTCTTCCCCATGTTCCTCTAAATAATGTATCTCCTGAAAACAGACATTTTTCCTTATCACAGTAAAGGCATGTCCCTCCTTTTGTATGACCTGGTGTGTGTATAACTTTAAATTCTAGATTTCCAATATGTATTAAATCTCCATCATCTATTCTTGAATCCGCTTCTAATTCTATTTCTTGTAGTCCGATATATCCAGATAAATTAATATCTGGATTATTTAGTCCTTCTGCATCTTCTCTATGTATTAAAATTTTTCCTCCACATCTTTTTTTTAGCTCTGTAACTCCCGCAATATGGTCACCATGGCAGTGTGTTATGTATATATATTTTATTTTACCGTTTTAAAATATCTATCATTTCAACTATTTTATCAACATCTCCTGCTGGATCTATTACTATTACATCTTTACTTTCTTCATCAAATACAATATAACAATTTGTTGGGTCTCCTATCCATGTACGTATCCTTAGTTCTTTTAAAATCATTATTTCCTCCTATGCACCTCATATACGCTATCTACTTTTCTTATAGCTTTTAATACTTTATTTAATTCATCTAAATTTTCTACTTCAATTGTAATATCTATAATAGCAATTTTTTCTTTTGTTGTTCTTGTATTTACTCCCATAAGTTTTGCTTTGGTTGTACCTAATTCTTTAAGTATATCTACTAGCAATCCAGACCTATCGTTTGAATATACTTCTATATCAACATTATAATCTGATTGATTTTGATTATACCATTCTACATCAATCATTCTATTTTCTTCTGATATTAAATCTTTTACATTTAAGCAATCTTTTCTGTGTACTGAAACTCCTCTTCCTTTAGTTATATATCCAACTATTTCATCACCAGGAAGTGGATTACAGCATTTTGAAAGTTTTACTAAACAATTGTCTATTCCTTTTACTACTACACCTGATTCTGACGGCTTTGTTTTTACATTTTTTCTTGTTGACAATTCTTCTATTTTTTGTTCTATATTTTCTTCTTCATGGGCTTTTTTGTATTCTTGTAAAATTCTTGCTATTACTTTTACAGGGGAATTTGCCCCAAATCCAACTGCCGCATACATTTCTTCTATATCTTTGTATTTATATTTATCTAAAGCTGGTTGTATATATTCTGGTTTGAATAATTCTGTGTGATTAAATCCTATTCTTTTTATTTCTTTGTCAATTAAATCTTTTCCTTTTTCAATATTTTCAACCTTTTGCGCTTTTTTAAAGAAAGATTGAATCTTATTTTTTGCTTTTGTACTTTTTACAAATTTTAACCAATCTCTACTAGGTCCTTTTGAATTATCTGATGTTACTATTTCTACTATGTCTCCATTTTCTAATTTAGTTACTATTGGCATCATTTTGCTATTAATTTTGCAACCTGTCATGTGATTTCCTATTTGTTCATGTATGCTATATGCGAAATCAATTGGTGTTGCTCCTCTTGGCAATACTTTTATAAGGCCTTTCGGTGTAAATACATATACTTCGTCTTCAAATAACTCTGTTTTTAATGTATTTAAAAATTCTTGTGGATCTTCTATTTCATTTTGCCACTCTAGAGTTTCACGAAGCCATGAAAGCTTATCTTCTTCTACTTTTACAGATTTCTTTTTTCCTAAATAACTTGCTTCTTTATAAGCCCAATGAGCAGCAATACCATACTCTGCAATTCTATGCATTTCCCATGTACGAATTTGTACTTCAAATGGTGTTCCTTTTTCTCCAACTAATGTTGTATGTATAGATTGATACATATTTGGTTTTGGTACAGATATATAATCTTTAAATCTTCCTGGCATTGGGTTATATAATTCATGTACTACTCCTAATGCAGCATAACAGTCTTTAACAGAATTAACTAATATTCTTAATGCAAATAAATCATAAATTTGGTCAAGAGTTTTATTATCTCTTTTCATTTTTCTATATATGCTATATAAATGTTTTGCTCTTCCTGTTACTTCTGCATCAATTCGTTGTGCCTTTAGTTCTACTCTTATGTCATCCATTATTTTTTTTATAAATTGAAGTCTTTCGTCTCTCTTTTTATTTATACCCTCAACTAATTCGTGATATTCTTCTGGATATAAATACTTAAATGCTAAATCTTCTAATTCCCATTTTAATGAATATACACCTAATCTGTTTGCAAGTGGAGCATATAAATCCATTGTTTCTTTTGCATTTGCTATTTGTCTATCTCTTTTTAAATGTTTTAATGTTCTCATATTATGAAGTCTATCTGCAAGTTTAATTAATATCACTCTAATATCTTTTCCCATAGCAAGAAACATTTTTCTATAATCCTCAACTTGTTGTTCTTCTGCAGATGAAAAAGATATGTTACTTAATTTAGTAACTCCTGCAACCATTTGAGCTATTTCTTCTCCAAACTCTCTTATAATGTCTTCTTGTGTTACGTCTGTATCTTCTACTACATCATGAAGAAGAGCTGCACAAATTGTAGCTTCATCTAATCCTATATCTGCTAATATATATGCCACATTAAGCGGATGAACTATATATGGTTCACCAGATTTTCTAAGTTGGCCATTATGCTTTTCGTTAGCATATTCATAGGCTTTCATTATAAGTTTTGTATCTACTTTTCTTGAATGTTCTTTTTTCTTTGCAATTATATCATGTATAGTTACTTCTTGCTCTTGCATTAATTCACTCCCTAACTTTTATATTGATTTCATAATATCTTTTAAATTTATTTGAATATTTTGTACTCCGTTAAATGTGTTTATTTCAAGCATACCTACAACATCTATTTTATCTCCAATTCTATATTCATCAGCTAATGATCCCATATTAAATCCTATGGCATTTACTATAACATTGTTATCTTTTAATGTCAATTTTAAATGCTTTCCTTCAGATAATGCTCTTATCGAATCTATTTTTAAGTTTTTAATTAAAAATATTGGCATTTTATTTGCTTCACCAAATGGTTCTAACATTTTTAAACTTTCTACCATTTCTTTATTTATTTCACTTAAGTTAACTTTAGCATCGATGTTTATAACTGGAATGATATTTTCTGTATGTTGTTCTTCTGCTATTTTTTCAAATTCACTTTTAAATTCTTCTAAATTTTCTTTTTTTAAGGATAGTCCAACTGCCATAGAATGGCCACCAAACTTATCTAGAGTATTTTGGCATTTTGATAATGCATCGTGTAAATCAAATCCAGGTATGCTTCTTCCAGATCCTTTTGCAATATTATCTTCTAAACATAATAAAATACTTGGCTTAAAATACATTTCTGTAATTTTAGATGAAACAATTCCTATTACACCATGATGCCAATTATTTCCTGCTACTACTATTACTCTATTTTTGTCTAATCCGTCTTTTTTTATCTTTAAAAGAGCATCTTCGTAAATTTCCTTTTCTGTATCTTGCCTTGTTTTATTATAATTATTTAATGATATTGATAATTCTTGAACTTCTTCTATATCTTTTGATAAGAATAGTTTTAATGCTTCTTCTGCATGCCCCATTCTACCACATGCATTTAATCTTGGAGCTACTCCAAAAGATACTGCAGTTGAATCAATATTTTGGTATCCTGAAATATTTAGTATTTGTTTTAATCCTATGTTTTTAGTTTGATTAACTAATAGTAATCCAAGCTTTGATATTACTCTGTTTTCATCTACTAATGGTACTATATCTGATATGGTTCCAATGCAAACTATATCTAGATATTTTAAATATTCTTTTTCATCTAATCCTAACTTGATTGATAATGCTTGAGAAAGTTTAAAAGCAACTCCAACTCCTGCTAAATCACGACATGGATATTTATTATCCTTTCTTTTGCAGTCAACTACAGCTATTGCATCAGGTAAGGTTTCTCCAACTTCATGATGGTCTGTTACTATTACTTGTATTCCTAATTCGTTTGCTTTTTTTATTTCTTCTATGCATGATATTCCACAATCTACTGTTATCATAAGGTTATAGCCTTCACTTGCTATTTTTTCTACTGCTGGAATATTCAATCCATAACCTTCATTTAATCTGTTTGGTATATAATATGATGCTTCTATTCCTATATCATGTAAAAAACTTTTTAAGACTGTTATACTTGTTATTCCATCTACATCATAATCACCATATATTATAACTTTTTCTTTATTTTCTTTGGCTTTAAGTATTCTATTTACTGCTTTTTCCATATCTGGCATTTGATACGGGTCATGGAAATCATTTCTAGTTGGACTTAAATATTTGTATATGTCTTCTTTTTTTTCTATTCCTTTGTTTGCTAATATTGTTGCTATTAATTTATTAATATTATTTTCTTTTGATATTTTTTCTACTTTTTCTTCATTTACTTCATATACTTGCCATTTTTTGTTCATTTTCCTCTCCTATAATCTTATTTTTTTATATTGTATATCATTTTTTGTTTTTTTTAAAGAGTTTGAAACGATTTTTTGAAGAAATCTTGTTAATTTAGTTATTGCAAATAAGATATTGTATATGTTATAATAAAATGTGAAATATTAAATTCATAAGATATTTTATAAAAGAGGAATGTTAATGGAAGAAATTTTAGATAAAATAAATAATGATAAAGAATTCATAGCTATTATTGAACCTTTACTTAAAAATAATTATGTATTAGAAATGAAAAAGTATAGACAACATTATGAAACATCTTGCTATGACCATTGTCTAGAAGCAGCTTATTATTGTTATAAAATTTGTAAAAAATTTAATTTAGATTATGTATCAACTGCCAAAGCTGCAATGGTTCATGATTTATTTTTGTATGATTGGAGAAAACGTTTGCCAGATAGAAAAGGCTTACATGCTTTTACACATCCTAGAACAGCCTATGAAAATGCTTGCAAAATAATGGAAATAAATGATTTACAAAAAGATATTATTCTTAAACATATGTGGCCTTTAACTATAAAATTGCCACGTTACAAAGAATCTTATATTTTAACTTTAGTTGATAAATATTGTGCATTAAATGAATCTTATCATGAAATTTATTCTAGATATTCACAAAAAAAAGCTTTTAGATATTTATATTTATGTCTAAGCTTACTTATTATTAGATTATAATTTAAATAAATTTCGGACCCCTTCGGTTTTTCACCTTAGGGGTCCTACTAATCAGTCAATTGTTTTTTCGGGTGAGATGAAATGGATGGAATATTCCGCATCTTCCTCAAAGGTTAATGCGTACTCCCCCTCATTATCGCATTTTTTAAGTTCCCATCTTCCTGCTTCTTCTGGGATTTCTCCCAGTATCCGAAACATGCAATATTTATCACATGTGATAAATATTGCATTTTCTTTCGGTTCTACAGGAAATTCCCTGCCTGCGATAATAAGCGCAACACGTAGCGCTAATCTAATATTTCTAATATTTTCCATGTTGTAGCACCTCCCATGGATTCGGGGATTGACTGAGCTCCCCATTGCTACTGGATTGCACTTTGCAATCTATTCTAATTATACTACCTTTGCTATTTTATGTCAATTTTATCTGTGCCTATTTGCACTTATTTTTTTCATTATTTTGTTTTAAAAGAAGTTCTGGTCTTTTTTGTTTTGTTAATTCCAAAGATTTTTCTTTTCTCCATTTTTCTATATTTTGATGATTCCCTGAAAGCAATACTTCTGGCACTCTTTCTCCTTCAAAAATCTCTGGTCTTGTATATTGTGGGTATTCTAAAAGACCATTTGTAAATGACTCTTCCATAATTGATTCTTTATTTAGTACACCATCTACATACCTGCTTACAGTATCAATTAAAACCATTGCAGGAATTTCTCCTCCTGTTAGTACATAGTTACCTATAGATATTTCTTCAGGATTAATTTTATCAATTGCTCTTTGATCAATTCCCTCATAGTGTCCACATAATAATATTATATGTTCTTCTTTTGACAATTCTTCTACTTTTTTTTGAGTAAGCACTTTTCCTTGTGGTGTTAAATAAATAACTTTTGCATTTTTTGATTCTATGGATTTGTATGCATTATATACAACATCTGGTCTCATTACCATTCCAGCACCACCACCATATGGAGTGTCATCTACTTTATTGTGTTTATCATTTGAAAAGTCTCTAATATTTATTAAATTTATATTGATTATTTCTTTTTCTTTTGCTCTTCCTATTATACTCTCTTCTAATGATTTAAACATTTCTGGAAAAAGAGTTAAAACATCAAACTTCATAATTATTCTTCACTTTTTTCTTCTTTAACTTCTGTCGTAGCTTCTTCTTTTTTTGTAGCAGTTTCTTCTACTTTTTCTACTACTACTTCAGCAGCAGGTGTAGCTGTTTCAGCTTGAGCTACTTCTTCTACTGCTTCTACTGTTTCTTGAACTGGCTCTTCAACAATTTCTTCTACTGCTTCTTGAACTGGTTCTTCTACAAATTCTTCTTTAACTGATATTTCTTTATCTTCTATTCTTGCACCAATTTGTTCTTTAGTTTTAGCAGCTTTACCAACTCTATCTCTTAAATAATAAAGTTTAGCTCTTCTTGCTTTACCAACTCTTACTAATTCTACTTTTTCAACTAATGGTGAATGTACTAAGAATGTTTTTTCTACACCTACACCATAAGAATTTTTTCTTACAGTAAATGTAGCATTTAGCCCTCCACCTTGCTTTTTAATTATGATTCCTTCAAATACTTGGATTCTTTCTTTATTTCCTTCTTTTATTCTTACGTGTACTCTAACTGTATTACCAACTCTTAATTCTGGTATTTTTGACTTTAATTGTTCGTGTTCAATAGATTTTATAATATCCATTTTAGAATTTCCTCCTTCTTTCTAATTTGAGCGGTACGCCTATATACGTACTTCATTTAATTTAGATTACAATAACCCTTCTAAAAGGTGTACTGTTATTTTCTTTTCATTTAGGTCTACTTTTTTTATTACATCTTTTATTGCAGGTAATAAAATTTGTTTTCCTAATTCATCCTTTACTACATATATATCGTTACTTCCTGTATTGTAGATATCTTCTAATTTTCCTAAATGTTTACCTTCATCTGAAACAACATCTAGACCAAGTAAATCAACAATATAATATGTACCTTCTTCAAGTTTTTTTCCGTCTTTTCTGTCTATTTCTAAATAGCAGTTTTTATAGTCTTCTGCTTCTTCTATTTTGTTTATTCCTTTAAACTTAAGAAGTACCATATTTTTGTGATATTTAACATCTTCGATTTCTACTTCTTTACGAAAAGATTTATTTACAATATATACTTTTTTTAATTCATCAAATCGTTCTATATCATCTGTAAAAGGAACTACTTTAACTTGTCCTTTAATTCCAAATGTATTAATAATTTGACCTACTTCTAAATATTGCATAATTTATACTCCAATTATCCAATAAATTCTACTGTAACTCTCTTTTGTTCTTTGTTTGCTACAGCTTTAATTAATGTTCTTATAGACTTTGCAAGTCTTCCTTGTCTACCTATAACTTTTCCCATGTCGTTTGGTGAAACTTTAACTTCGTAAATTATTGACTTTTCTTCGTTTATTTCGTTTATTTCTACAGCTTCTTTGTCATCTACTAAATTTACTATTATTAATTGTAAAATTTCTTTCATCAATTTTATTTCCTCCTAATTCCTTTTAATTATTTTGCATTATCAATTAGGAATTTAACTGTATCTGTTGGTTTTGCACCATTTTTTATCCATTTTTCTACTTTTTCTTTATCTAGTTTGATTGTAGCTGGTTCTGTCATTGGATCATATGTTCCAAGTTGTTCAATTATTTTTCCATCTCTTGGAGATTTTGAATCAGCAACTACTATATGATAGAATGGATTCTTTTTCTTTCCTTGTCTTTGTAATCTTATTTTTACCATTTTTATTCACCCCCGAATTTTATATTTTTTTATAATAATTTAGTTTAGAAAATTAATTATTTCTAAGACTAAAAAGTTAATGACTATTTAAAATTTCATATTTTTAAGTGTATTTTCATCTATTCCATTCATCATTTTTTTAAGTCCACCTTTGTTTGATTTTAGTTGTTTCATCATTTTTTGTGTCATTTCAAATGATTTCATGAATTTGTTAATATCTTGTACTGTTGTTCCACTTCCTTTTGCAATTCTTTGTCTTCTACTTGCATTTAAAAGTTTTGGGTTTCTTCTTTCTTTTGCTGTCATTGAGCATATCATTGCTTCAATTTTTGTAAATTCTTTATCATCTACTTTTATGTCTTTAAATTTGTTCATTCCTGGTATCATTTTTAAAAGTGATGAAAATGAACCCATTTTTTTCATTTGCCTTAATTGTACTAAATAATCATCTAAATCTAGTTCTTTCTTTTTTAGTTGTTTTTCTAGTTTTTCGGCTTGTTCTAAATCAAAGTTTTCTTCTGCTTTTTCTATGACTGATAATATATCGCCCATTCCTAGTATTCTTTGTGCCATTCTTTCTGGATGGAATACTTCAATATCACTTAACTTTTCACCTGTTGCTGCAAATTTTATTGGTTTGCCTGTTACTTTCTTAACTGAAAGTGCAGCACCACCTCTTGTATCACCATCTAACTTTGTTAAAATAACTCCATCAATTTCAAGTGCTTCGTTAAATTTTTCTGATACATTTACCGCATCTTGACCTGTCATACTGTCTACTACAAGTAATATTTCATGTGGATGAACTCCATTTTTTACATTTTTTAATTCGTCCATTAGAGCTTCATCTATGTGAAGTCTACCTGCTGTATCTAGTATTATTACATCGTTTAGTTTTGACATAGCAACGTTTATTGCTTGTTTACTTATTTGTACAACGTCTTTTGAATTTTCATTACTGTAAACTGGAATGTTTAATTGCGCTCCTACTACTTGAAGTTGTTTGATAGCAGCTGGTCTATAAATGTCACATGCTACTAATAGTGGTTTTTTACCTTGCTTTCTAAATAGATTTGCTAGTTTTCCTGCCGTTGTTGTCTTACCAGAACCTTGTAATCCTACAAGCATTACTATTGTAGGTGGGTTTGGTGTAAAATTTACTTTGCTTTCTTTTTCTCCAAGTAAGTTTACTAATTCATCTTTTACTATTTTTACAACTTGTTGACCTGGTGTTAATGATTTCATTACATCTTGGCCAAGTGCTTTTTCTTGAATGGTTGCTATAAATTCTTTTACAATTTTATAATTAACATCTGCTTCTAGAAGTGCAAGTTTTACTTCTCTTAGCATTTCTTTTAGGTCTGATTCAGTAATTCTTGCTTTACCTCTAATTTTTCTTGTAATTTCTTGTAATCTAGATGATAACCCTTCAAATGCCATAATAGTTCCCCCATTCTTTTGTTATACTAAACAATTTAATTCTTTTTTTATGTGTTCTAAAACATTTGCTATTTGTTTGTCTGAGTAGTCTTTTTGTATTTTTGTTAGTTCGTTTAATGCTTTTTCTATTTTTTTATTTGTTTCCAACGTCCTTTTCATAAATAATAGCTTTTCTTCGTACTCGAAAAGTTTTTTCTCTCCTTTCTTTATGATGTCTCTAACAGCTTGCCTTGTAATATTAAAGTTTTCTGCTATTTCTGATAGAGATAAATCGTTATTGTAGTAGTCGTTTAAAATCTGATATTGCTTTTCAGTTAGAAGTTTGCCATATGTTTGTATTAACATACTTATTTTTATTTTTTCTTCCATTTTTTACTACCTCATTTTTGTAATGCTATATTACTTTACACCATTTTTTTTAATTTGTCAAGCGTTTTTGTGAATTTTTTTATATAGCACAAAGTGTGTCACTGGTTTCGGGTTTAGTTGTGTCAATGGTTCCGGGTTTGGTTGACTACACTTTTTCTGCGAAAAATGTGTCAACCAAACCCGGAACCATTGACACAACTAAACCCGGAACCAGTGACACATTTTATTTGTGAGTCATCTGTTCTTCTCTTAAATCAAACAATACAGGTTCAAATACTTTAACATAATATGGCTTTATATCTTTATATAAATTACTTACATAAATTACTGCACCACTCTTAGTTGTTACTCTAAGATTAGGAAATGTTTTTACCATTATTTTATCATTCCATATAGTATTTACAATTAAATTAACTATAGGATTTCTATATATTTGCTTAGCTATGCTATTGTCTTGTGCCTGTATTTTTAATTCTATATTATGGGTATCTTCTAGTCTAACATAAAACATTTCTAATGCAAAGCTAGAAACTAGCCAATCACATAGCAAAAATATCATTATAACTGATGTCACTGCTTTTAAAGTCCTCATTGGAATTAAATTGATAAACTTATCAACTTTTGGATTTACATATTTTACAAATATTAAAGCTATTGCACCCCATGCTATTGAATATGTTGCACAAATTCTTCCATTTAAATTGAAAGCCATGTCTGAATAATCCCACCATTTAACGCCAAATACAAGCTCACCTACTAAACTAACTGTATATTCTGTAATTGCACCTAAGATAATTCCTGCTATTATTAATGTTATGTTTTTCTTTTTGAATTTTTGAAGCCCAACAATCATTACTACAGCTCCAAGTCCATATATTGCGCAAAATGGGCCATATAAAAAGCTTTGTCTGCTTTCGATTACTCCTTCTGCTAGAAAGGCAAATAAGGTTTCCCCAACATAACCAAATATACTGTAGATTATGAAGTATGCAAATATTTGAGGTATTGTAATTCCAAATATATTCCATCCTTTTTTTACTAACTTATTTGCATTTTCTACATTTTCCTCTACTTTTTCAAGACTTCCTTTTACTTGTTGTAATTCTTCAGAAATTGTATTTATTTTGCTTTTTTGCTCGGATTCAATATATATTTCGTTTTTATCAATGTATTCTATTACATCATCTATTGAATTTTCTATTTTGTCCAGTTTTAAAACAATCCTATTTTTTTTCAATCTAAGACTATCTTCTTCAGCAGCTTTTCTTTTATCTTCTTTTTTCTTTTGTTTAGCTATTTTCTTTTCTTCTTTCCCCATTTTTATTTTCTCCAACTATCCTTTTCTTATTTCTGCTCCTGAACTCTTTTCTACTCCTTCGATTATCTTTTGCATTATTTCATTAATTTCTTCATCATTCAAAGTTTTATCTTTGTCACTGAATACTAAATTAAATGATATACTTTTTTTATCTTCTGCAATTCCAGCTCCAGTATATACATCAAATATTTTGATATCGCTTAATTTTGAACCTGCATATTTTTTTATTTGTTTTGTTAATTCTTGTGATTCAATATTTTTATCTACAACTAAACTTATATCTTTATTTACAGATGGAAATTTTGAAATTTCTTTAAATTTCATCTTTCCAACTTTTTTAGCTAATAATTTATCTAAGTTTATTTCTAAAACATATACATTTTTTGCAAGTTCTGGATGTACTTTTCCTATAGTTCCTACAATATCGTTATTGACAGATATTACAGCTGATTGACCTGGATGAAATTCTTTTGCAATTTTATTTGAATCAGCAATAAAACTGTATCTATTTTTATATCCTAAATAATCTAAAATTTCTTCTGCAATTCCTTTTATAATGTAGAAATCAACATTTTTGCTATTTCCTATTCCTTGATAGTATTCTCCAGCCATAAGCACTGCTAGATGTTGTTCTTCATTATAATTTTCTTCTTTTTTATTAAATACTTTTGCTATTTCGAATATTGAGACATCCTTATTATATCTCGATTCATTATATTTGTAAATATTTAAAAGTGATGGAATCATACTATTTCTTAAAGTACTTCTATCTTCAGACATTGGATCTAATAATTTTATAGATTCATTTTCATCTTTGCAGAATTGCTTTGCTTCATTTTCAGCAACCAATATATATGATAATGTTTCATTTAGTCCTAATCCTATCATTTTGTTTCTTATTTCTCTTGTTGTTTTGTCATATGATCCTTTTCTCATAGGAAGTGCTGGCAAGATTCCATCTATGTTATTTACTCCATAAATTCTTCCTATTTCTTCATTTAAATCTTCTTTTATACTGATGTCTATTCTTCTTTTTGGAACTGAAACAATTGCACCATTTGATGTTATTTCATATGTAAATCCTAGCCTTCTAAAGATATTTAATATTTCTTTCTCTGGAATGTTTTGACCTAATACTCTGTTTATTTCTTCAAATTTTACTTCTATTTTTGTGTCCTCTAATGATGTTGTATCATATTTAGCTGTTCCACCTACTATTTCTGCATCTGCATATTTTTCTAATAAATGGCAAGCTCTGTCTTGAGCCATATATGTTCTGTTTGGATCTAGACCTTTTTCAAATCTGTTACTTGCTTCACTTCTTATTAATTCGTTTGATGTTTTTCTTACTTTTACACTATTAAATATAGCTGATTCTATTATAATGTTTTTAGTATTTTCTGTAATTTCTGTGTCTAATCCTCCCATAACTCCTGCTAAGCCTATTGCTTTTTTCCCATCTGAAATTACTATATTTCCATCATGTAATGTTCTTTCAATTCCGTCTAAAGTTGTTAGCTTTTCTCCATTTTCAGCCATTCTAACTTCTATTACATCATTTAATTTGTCTGCATCATAAAAATGTAGTGGTTGACCTGTTTCTAACATTACATAGTTACTTATATCTACTACATTGTTTATTGGTCTTATTCCTGATGCTATTAATCTTGATTTTATAAAATTTGGACTTTCTTTTATTGTAACATTCTTTACTTTTTTTGCTGTAAATATTGAGCAGTTTTCTGTATTTACTTTTACTTTAAAGCTATCATTTATATTCTCATTATTTTCTTTATGTGATAAGTCTATACTTTTCACTTTTTTATCATAAATTGCTCCTAACTCATAAGCCATACCTAAAACGCTTAATAAATCTCCCCTGTTTGCTGTTAGTTCAAAGTCTATTACTTCATCATCTAATTCCATATATTTTATTGGGTCTTCCCCTATTGGTGCATCTTGAGGTAATTCATGTATTCCTGTTTTGTCAATTTCATCTACATATTTGCTTTCTAACCCAAGTTCTAACATTGAACATAACATTCCATTTGATTCTTGACCTCTAATTGTACTTTTTTTAATTATTCCTCCTGGCAATTTTGCACCAGGAAGTGCTACTATTACTTTTAAACCTTTTCTTACATTTGGTGCACCACATACTATATTTAGTACTTCTGTTCCTACATTTACTTTGCATATATGTAAATGGTCAGAATCTGGGTGCATTTCACATTCTTCTACTAATCCTATTGTTAGATTTGTAGCATTTATTAATTTCCCTGCTTCATCATATTCAGAGCTGTGGTTTGTCATGTCTTCTGCTATTTGTTCTACTGTTAGATTTTCATCTAAATCTATATAGTCTTTTACAAAATTTAAACTTAATTTCATTTTTCTCTTCCTTTCTAAAATTTACGAAATTATTTATCTTTTTATTGTCCTTTTCTATGTGTCCATTTGATCAAATTGTGTTAAAAATCTTACATCATTTCTATATAAATATCTCATATCTGTAATTCCATACTTAAACATAGCTAACCTATCTAATCCTGTTCCAAATGCGAAACCAGTATATTTTTCTGGATCATATCCATTCATTTTTAAAACATTTGGATGGACCATACCTGCTCCTAAAAGTTCTATCCAGCCTGTTTGTTTGCATAGGTTACAACCTTTTCCACCACATTTAAAGCATGAAACATCAACTTCATAACTTGGCTCTGTAAATGGAAAATAACTTGGTCTAAATCTTAATTGAGTATTTTCTCCAAGTAACTTTCTCATAAATACTTCTAATGTACCTTTTAAATGAGCTAGTGTAATATTTTCATCTATTACTAATCCTTCTACTTGATTAAATTGATGTGAATGTGTTGCATCATCTTCTCTTCTATATGTTTTTCCTGGCACAATAACTCTAATTGGTGTTTTTTCCTTATTTGCCATCATTACTCTTGCTTGAACTGCAGATGTTTGCGTTCTTAATAGATACTCTGTTGTAATATAAAAACTGTCTTGCATATCTCTTGCAGGATGCCCTTTTGGTAAGTTTAATCTTTCAAAACAGTATTCGTCTGTTTCTAATTCTGGTCCATCTACTACATCATACCCCATTGATACGAATAAGTCTTCTATCTCTTCTATTACTCTGTTTAATGGATGCTTACTTCCTCTTTTGTTTTTACTTGCAGGTAATGTTACGTCTATTTTTTCTTTTTCTAATTTTTGATTTAATTCAATTTGTTTTAATTGTTTTTCTTTGTTTTCAATTAACTCATTTAATTCATCTCTAACTTTGTTTACTAAACTACCTATAATTGGTCTTTCTTCTGTACTTAAAGTCCCCATTGTTTTTAATACTTGTGTTAATTCACCTTTTTTCCCTAAGTATTTTACTTTTAAATCATTTAGTTCTTTTAAGTCTTTTGCATTGCTTAATTCTTTTATTGAGTTTTCTTTTATTTGCTCAATTTGTTCTTTCATTTTTCTTTCTCCTCCCTTTAATAGTTTATTAAGTTTAACTACGCCAAAAACGCAAATTTTTTAACTTAATTCAAAAAAGCCATTTCGCCTATATATAGGACGAAATGACTTCGTGGTACCACCTAATTTTATTAGTATTTATTAACTAACCTCTCTTTTAACTTTAACGCAGTTTATACGCTTTTCCCTACTTTAATTCAGGATAAGACCTAAAAAGTGAATTTTCTATATATTTGTATTTAGCAACTTCCAGCCTTGGTTGCTTTCTCTAGTAAATATTTTGTAAATATATATACTTTGCTTTTTAATTGGCTTGTATTTTATTGTTTTATATATTATCACATTTTTTAATAGTTTTCAAGTGTTAATTGTATTTTTTTACAATCAATTCTGATATTAACTCTGCTGTTTTGTCAACTCCTAAATAATCACTATTAAATGCAAAATCATAATTTTTTAAATCATTCCAATTTTCATTTGTGTAATATTTATAATGTTTTGCTCTTTCTTTATTTATTTTGTTAATCTCTTTTAATGCTTGTTTTTCATCTAAATCATAATATTTTATAGCTCTGTTTACTTTATCTTCGTCATCGCTATAAATAAATATACTACATAAGTTTTTTTCATCTTTTAATACAAAATCTGCACATCTTCCTATAATTACACAAGAGTCTTTCTTGGCAATTTCCTTAATTACTCTGCTTTCTGCTTCAAATAATTTGTCGTCTTCATTATATTCACTGTTGAAACTTGAACCCCATTTTCTTTTTTGTTCATTTTCTTCTATGTATTCTTCTGTCATTCCTGCTTCTAATGCAACCTTTTCAACTAATTCCTTATCATAAAATTTAATGCCTAGTTTATCTGCAATTATTCTTCCTATATATCTTCCACCAGAACCATATTCTCTATTTATTGTTATTATTACTTTTTGTTTTAATATATTGTTTGTACTTGTATCATCAATTAAAGTATGGCTTTCAAATTTTTGTTTTTTACCAATTTTTCTATATTCTGACCCAAATACAAAAATTACTAATATAAAGCATAATACATCTGCAATAGGTCCACCATATAATGGTCCATATACGCCTATTGCTTGTGCTAAAATAAATGAAATTGGTATAAATAATATAATTTGTCTTGCAAATGCAACAAATGTAGCTTTTTTTACATTTCCTAATGATTGAACTACAATACTTGTTGTCATTTCAAATGCATTTAATGCACATACCATGAAAAACATTCTACAAAAGTCTATAGCAAATTCTAAATATAATTCATTATCAGCAGAACCAAATAAACTTATAATTTGTGTTGGGAACAATAAAACAATAAAATTAAATATAGCTCCTATAATAAAGTTTATTTTTAATACTGTTTTTAGAACTGTTCTTACTCTTGTATAATTTCCAGCTCCATAGTTAAATCCAATTATTGGTTGAGATCCTATAGATATTCCAAGTACCGCTGACACATATAAACTGTTAAATTTTGATAGAACTCCATATACTGACAAAGGTATATCTGCACCAAATTTTGATTCTGCTCCAAATTTTGTCATAATATTATTCATATAAATAAATAAAACTACTATAGTAATTTGAGTTATCAAGCTTGACGCACCATATCCTAATGTTTTTAAAATAGCTTTATTTGGTATGAAATCTTTCTTTTTTAACTCTATACTTTTTATTTTAGGTATATAAGCAATAGCTATAATAAATGATACAATTTGTCCAATTATTGTAGCAATGGCTCCTCCTTCTACTCCCATATTGAATCCAAATATGAATATTGGGTCTAAAATTATATTAATAATTGCTCCGACTAGCAAACATACCATAGAATATCTAGGTGAACCATCTGCTCTAATTATTGAAGAAATTGCAGTATAAATAATCATAAAAGGTGCGCCTATCAATATTATTTTTCCATAGCTTTGTGCATATGGATATACATTTTCTGTACATCCAAAAAAGTTTATAAGATTAGGTAAAAATATATATGCTATAATACTAAATACAATAGATACTATTATGGTAACTGTTATTGTACATCCTACTTGTTTTCTTGCCTCTTCTTTTTTTCCTTCTCCTAATCTTAAACTAAGACCTGCAGCACAGCCATTTCCAAATAGTCCTGCAATTGCATTGCACATTATTACTAATGGAAATATTATATTTGTTGCTGCATTTCCTAAAATTCCTACTCCTTGACCTATGAATATTTGATCTACTATATTATAGACTGAGTTAATTAACATACTAATTATGCATGGTATTGTAAATGCTATTAGTAATTTTCCTATTTTTTCTGTTCCTAAGTTTAATTCTTTTTTTACTGTTTTTGTTTGTTCCATTTTTATTAGTTAGTCTTTTCTAACTAAATTCCTCCCTTCTATATTAATGCAAAATAAAAACGCATAAGTAACATTAAATCTGGACTTACGCGTTTTACGCAACTCGATATATTGTATTATAACATATTTTTTTGAATTATGTAAGTGTTTTTTTAATTATATAATACAATTTCTGATTTTTTTAAAGATTCTTGTACATCTATTACTCTTTGGTTTTCAGAACCACACCATTTCAAGGTAGGATTTCTTTTTTCATCTATATATTGTCCTTCTACCAAAACATCTAAATATTTTGAAACTTCTTTATCTTTAACATATTTGTCAAATAAATATCCTGACCACGCCCATAGAGTTTTATTGGGATATTTTTCTTTAAAAGCTTTAGCAAGTTTTGTTGTTCCCTCTATATTGGTTGGATTCATTGGTTCTCCACCTAATATTGAAAGTCCTACAATATTTTCATTACCACATAATTCTAATACTCTTTCTATTGTTTCATTTGTAAATTCTTTACCTGATTCAAAATCCCATGTTTCAGGATTGAAACAATTTTTACAATGAAAATGGCAACCTTGCATAAAGATTGATACTCTAACTCCTGGTCCATCTGATATATCCATCTTTCTAATTTTATTATATTTCATTTTTTACTCCTTTTTATTTCAACGACTCCGGGTTTTGTGTCAATGGTTCCGGGTTTGCGTGACACACATTATATTAATTTTGAAATACGCGTAAGCGATCAAACGAGTGCAACGAGTGCGAATTGGAGCAACTTACAAACTAGTTTTTTATTTTGGAAGTTGCGACACCAAGTATTTCAAAATTAATATAATGTGTGTCACGCAAACCCGGAACCATTGACACATTAATATATTAATCGTCTTTGTTATCAATATGAAGTACACGCTCTTTTATTTCTTGTGTTCTTCCTCTATTCCAGAAATTGCTTCCTATATAACCGCAAGTTCTTCTTGCTACATTTAATGTATCATGATTTCTATTACCACAGTTTGGACAATACCATTCTAAATTATCATCTATTAATATTTCGCCATCAAATCCACATTCTTGGCAGTAGTCTGACTTTGTATTTAACTCTGCATACATAATATTATCATATATGAATTCAATCATTTGTAATACTACATCTAAATTATTTTGCAAGTTTGGTGTTTCTATATAAGATATTGCTCCTCCTGGACTTAATTTTTGGAATTCGCTTTCTAATTTTAATTTAGAAAAAGCGTCTATTTCTTCAAATACTGGAACATGGTATGAATTTGTAATGTAATCTCTGTCTGTTATTCCTTCTATTGTTCCAAATCTTTTCTTTAAGCATTTTGCAAATTTGTATGTTGTTGATTCAATTGGTGTTCCATATACACTGTAATCTATGTCTTCTGCTTCTTTCCATTCTTTACATTTGTCATTCATTTTTTGCATAACTTTTAAACCAAATTCTTTGCCTTCTCCGTTGTCTGTATGACTGTATCCTGTCATGTATTTTACGCATTCATATAAACCTGCATAACCAAGTGATATTGTTGAATATCCATGATGTAATAATTCGTGTATTGATTCTCCTTTTTCTAATCTTGCAAGTGCTCCATCTTGCCATAAGATTGGTGCTACATCAGACGTAGCTTTACTTAATCTTTCATGTCTTGCTTGCAATGCTCTATGACAAAGTTCTAATCTATCTTCAAATATTTTCCAGAATTTATCCATATCTTGAGATGAAGATAGTGCTACATCTACTAAATTTATTGTTACTACACCTTGGTTGAATCTTCCATAATATTTTCCTTTGCCTTCTACATAATTATTTGCCTTAGCAATATTTCCAAGACTAATTGATCTATCTGGTGTTAAGAATGATCTACATCCCATGCATGGATAGCATTCTCCTTCTCCATATTCATTTTTCTTTAATTCTTTCATTACTTTTTCAGATATATAATCTGGAACCATTCTCTTGGCTGTACATTTGGCAGCTAATTCTGTTAAATACCAATATTTGCTATTTTTATGCATATTGTCTTCTTCTAATACATATAGTAACTTTGGAAATGCTGGAGTGATATATACACCTTTTTCATTTTTCATTCCTAAAATTCTTTGGTTTAATATTTCTTCTATTATCATTGCCAATTCTTCTTTGTATTCTTCTGTTTCGCCTAGATATAAGCAAACACTTAGGAATGGAGATTGTCCGTTTGTTGTTGTCATTGAATTTATTTGATATTGGAATGTTTGAACTCCATCTTGGATTTCTTTCTTTATGTCTTCTTTTGCAAATTTTACACATTGTTCATTTGAAAGTCCTCTATTTTTATATTTTTCCAAATATTTGTTATAACTATCTCTAACAAATGGAGCTAGATGTGTCATTGTAACTGTTGCTCCTCCATATTGACTAGATGTTACTGCTGTAATTATTTGTGTTGCTATTGTCATTGCTGTTAAAAATTTATGAGGTTTTTCAATCATTACACCATTTATAGTTGTACCATTTTGCAACATGTCTTCTAAGTTTATTAAGTCACAATTATGTAATGCATTTTGTGCAAAGTAATCTGCATCATGGAAGTGTATTATTCCTTCATCATGAGCCTTTACTATATCTTCAGCTAATAAAAATCTTCTTGTTATATCTGTACTTGTTATTCCTGCTAAATAATCTCTTTGTGTTGTTACAACTTTGGCATTTTTATTAGAGTTTTCTGTATTCCAATATTCATTTTCTCCATCAATTAATTCTTTAATTGATTGGTCTGTAGTATTGGCTTTTCTAACTAATTCTCTTGTATATCTATATGTAATGTATTTTTTAGCTAATCTATATTTATCGAATTCCATTAATTTTTCTTCAATTATATCTTGTATATCTTCTACTAATATTCTTTTCTTATCTAATTCTTTTATATAATTTATAATTTCTTGAATTTGTTCCTTAGTAGCTTTATCTCTTCCTCTAACTTCATTATTTGCTTTTCCTATTGCTACTTTTATTTTACTTTCATCAAAATCTACTATTGTTCCATCTCTTTTTATTATTTTCATTTTTCCCTACCCCTTTCTTATATGATTATTATATATTTAATTTTCAAAAAAACTGTTGCAATTGCAACAGTTTTTTGTTTTTTTATTTTCATTATTGATTTTTATATATTTTCAGGTTTTATTACATTTTTGTAATGTTTTTGTAATATTTTTGTAATATTTTATTGTGCTTTAAATTTAGAAGTAATCTCATTAAAATACGTTTCTACTTCTTCGACTTTAGTGTTCTCATCTATTGGCATTCTAATGAAAACAGACCTTCTTGGATATCTTTGATTATACATTAAAACCAATTGTTTTGATTTAAATTCTTGTGCATATTTATCATCAAATGTTTCAACTAATGGTTTTAATCTAAATGGTTTTCTAATTGCATTCATAAATTCTACATAATTCGACTTAACAAACCAAATACTATCTTCTCCTAATTGATCTTCTAAATCAAATAATATTTTTCTGTTTTCATCTGACAAAGTATTATAGTTTAGCATTATCCAAGCATACCCTTTACCTGCCTGTAGAAATGTTTGGATTTTATTTTGCTCTGCTTTTTTTAGTACATCTACTTTGTTTACTCTTTTTTTGTTCTTTTTTACAATATTGTTTTTATTTGCACTACTCATTGATGTCTCTATGTTTTTTTCTTTGAATTGTTTGCATGCACTTTGTAATGGTTTTTCTATTATTGTTTCTATTATACTATTAGCATCTTGTTCTTGTAATAAATTTTTTCCAAATTTATCAATTGGTTTTACTTCTTTAACTAACATTTTTGCGCCTTCCTTTTTTGTTTAATTTTATCGAATTTTGTCGTATTTTTATAGTTATTTTTATGAAAAGTGCATTTTCATTTATGAAATTGATTAAAAATTTATAATCATTATACATTCTATTGTTTTATCATCTTCATGATTTCTTCTTTTAGCAAAGGTACTATTTCTTCTTGCTTAACTCGTTTAACTATTTCACCTTTCTTAAATATTAAACCTTCTCCAACTCCCCCTGCAATTCCTATATCAGCATTTTTAGCTTCTCCAGGTCCATTTACTACACAACCCATTACAGCAACAGTAATATCGGCTTCTATCCCTTGAAGGAATTGCTCTACTTCCTTTGCTATTGGAATTAAGTCTATCTGAGTTCTACCACAAGTTGGACAAGCGACTAATTTTGGAGATTTTTTGTATAGTCCACAATCTTTTAATATTTCTTTTGCAACTTTTATTTCTTCTACTGGATTATCTGATAAGGAAACTCTTATTGTATTTCCTATTCCTTCTCTTAATAAAACACCTAATCCTATACTCGATTTTATTGTACCACTAAATGCTGTTCCTGCCTCTGTAATTCCTAAATGAAGTGGATAGTTAAATGTTTTTGCAGCTTCTTCATATGCTTCTATACATAAGTCTAAATCTGAAGCTTTTAATGAAATACATATATCATAAAAATCTAATTTTTCTAGAATTTCTACATGTCTTCTGGCACTTTCTACCATTCCTTGCGCTGTTGGCTTTCCATCTACTAATAAATCTTTTTCTAGTGACCCACCATTTACTCCAATTCTAATTGGTATTTTGTGTGCTTTACATGCTTCAACTACTTTTTTTACTTTTTCTTCATTTCCTATATTTCCTGGATTTATACGAATTTTATCTACTCCGCTTTCTATTGCTTGAAGCGCTATTTTGTAATCAAAGTGTATATCTGCTACTATGGGAATATGTATCTTCTTTTTTATATCTTTAATTGCTTTCGCATCATCTAAGTTTAAACATGCAACTCTAACTATTTTACAACCTGCTTTTTCTAATTCTAGAATTTGTTTTACTGTACTTTCTACATCTTTTGTTCTAGTATTTGTCATTGACTGGATTATAATTTCATTATTTCCTCCAATTTGAACGTCTCTTACCATTATTTTTCTGGTTTCTGTTCTTTTATTCATATATTACTCCTTATCTTTCCTTTTTTTATTTTTTTCTATTGTTGTTTAATTTGATTTTTAAATTATTTATATGTTATCACATTATATTCTTTTTTTCAATTACTAATGTCAAAGAAAATACTGCTACTGGTATATGTTTAGCACACATAGCTGTTCCATCAACTGGATCACATACCCATTTCGTAATACTGAATTTTAAAGAGTTTTACTCATTTCCTGTGCAATTTCTATGTAATCCTCGAGTTCTTCATCAGAGATTTTGTCCATGCTTAATCTTGAAATATCAGTGATATTTGTTGCACATTTTAACATATTTCAATCCTTTTTTCAATAGATTTAATGATTCCATCATATAATTATATGAATATCTATTATATAATTTAATTAGAAAATGAAACCCCCTCTCTCGTAATGAGTGAGGGGTAAACTGCTTCACAGTTTTAGGATTGGTTAGGCAAGGTTGTCCAACGGGATTCTGCTTCCATCATCCAAAAGGACAATGTAGTTTGCCGATGACTTGGTGTGAAACTTGCAATAGTTTACGTCAGGAGTAACTCCGTCCTTGCGGACTCCGTAGTAAATCCAGACGCCTTCATACGGCTTTGCGTTAAGAATTGTACCGTCTCCCCAGCCTGGGTCAAATGAGAATGATCCGTCGTCCTCTCGAACGATTTTCATCCCATTTGTGAAATCAGGAAGTTCCTCGGTGCAAAGTGCTGCCACCGTTGGAACAGGCTTAGCGTAGTATACACCGTCAACCAGTTCCAGGCGCTCCTGAATGTAGTCTTCGCCGAGAATCCAGCAATTCCATTCTGTACCGGTAACGTTGTCTGTGTCTGCTTCATATGCGATGACACATCCTACTTTTCCAGTCTGCTTAACTGGGGTATTATCTTTTCCATCTATGCACCAGCAGGTAACCATTGTACCTTTGATGTGCACGTTTTTGGTCAGAAACTCCGGAACGCCTTTCGACGTGTCAAAGCAGTCCTTCTTGCCCGGAACCTTCGCGATAAAAATGTTTGCCATTATATTTTCCTCCTTGCTTTAAATTATTTTGTCAATGGCATACCAACCCTTGTTCAGACCCGATGATGACTTAAGGCCTTTAATCAATAGATTGATAATTATATTATACCACAATTAACATAAAATGTCAAAATTATCGTTCTCTCAATTTTAAGTTGCAACTAATATTATTCTATTTCCATTTGCTGTTCTTTTCTTTCTTTAATAAATTGTAAAATTTCCTCTGCAATTTCCACAGGTTGTCTGTTATTACCATATACTATCATCGTTGCTAATTCCTTATTACATGGGCTTTCAACAAATTTCTTATTATCTCTTGTATCACCTGTTGCTCTACTTTTCATTATATCTAAAGATTTCTCTTCATCTTTATCAGGTAGTAATAAAACGATATTTTTAAAAGGTTTTAACATTGATTTAACTCTTTCAAATATTTCTCGATCATCATATACAGAATGTCCTGCACCAAAATCTACAATTCCATATGAACCATCTTTCTTTACTTTTTCTATTATTTCTGAAATCATATAAAAATTAAATTCATCCGCATTTTTAAATTTTCTTATAAATCCAGTATCTCTTGCTCTATTTGCAATTCTATCTATACATAATCTTTGCATTCCAGTCTTTTTTCTAAGTTCTCTAATTCTATATGTCCTGCTGATGATTCTACATCTTTTTCTAATTTACTTATTAACCATGATTTAATTCCCATAAAGAACCTCTCCTAACTACTGTATTAAGATAATTTTATTTCTATCAGCTTCGCATTCAAAAAATTTTCCTAATATATATTATTTTTGCAACTCGTCAATCTGTTATTCTTTCTTTTAAATTTTAACACAATAATATATTTTTTTGAATATTATTCGCCAAATCCACTCGTAAATTTCTAAGAATTTTTTATGAATATTTTAAAAAAATTTAACATATTTTTGCAAAAAAATAAAGGCAGTTGACCAGACTGCCTTTGATTATTTTGCTATTAAATGAAACTAGTAGAAGAACAGAAGTTAAGTTATGTAAGTATTGCTGAAAACATTAAAGCTGAATATGATACTATACAATGCAGAAACATAGAAAATATAAATAAAAGTAGAAAGAAAAATAATTATATTGAATAAATTCAAAATTCAATAAAAATGTACATTTACGACCACTTTTAATATGTAAATATATAAAATTGGTCGGGAAACTTGACTTTTAAAAAAAAAATTAATAATATAATTATGGTGATAGTGTTGATTAAATTATTATATAAAAATAGGAGTGAGAATTAATAATGGAAGAATATTTAGAATTTGCAAAAGATATTGCATATCAAGCAGGTAAAATAATGATTAAATACTTTAATCAAAATAATGGCGCTAGTTATAAAGGCGATAAAACAATTTTAACTATTGCTGATACAGAAATTAATTCATATTTAATTAAAAGAGTAAAAGAGAAATATCCTGAACATAGTGTAGATGGCGAAGAAGAACAATTTGGTAAAAGTAATTTTGTATGGGTATGTGATCCAGTTGATGGAACAGCTATGTATGCTAGACATATACCAGTAGCAGTATTTTCTTTAGCATTAGTAATTGATGGTGTCCCAAATGTTGGAGTAGTTTATGATCCCTTTACAGATAGTTTATATACAGCTATTAAAGGGAAAGGAGCTTATAAAAATAATGAAAAAATTTCTGTAAATGATTATACTTTAGATGATATGAAAACGGTATGTCATTATGATTTATGGCCTAATGCAGATTATAATATATCTAAAGTAGTACAAGAGTTAGAACACAAAGCTTATTTTATTGGTGTAGGAAGTATTATAAGAGCTTGTATGTGTGTTGCTTCTGGAGATTTTACCCTTGCAATTTTTCCAGGTACTAAACACAAAAATTGTGATATTGCTGCAGTTAAAGTAATAGTTGAAGAAGCAGGTCGGTAAAGTTACTGATTTGTTTGGAAATGAACAAAGGTATGACCAAAGTATAAATGGTGCAATAATAAGCAATGGAAAAGTACATGATGAAGTTTTAGAAACAATAAAAAAATATATACTTGACAAGCAGTAAAGCTTCTTTTATAGGATGGAAATCATTCCTAAACTGAACATTTTTTCCTTCCTGAATAACCCATGATGTTTGATTCATAAGAACACCTCCAAAAAAATTTTTGTAAACTTATTATACAAAATATATTGCTCTTGATTATATTACAAACTTTTTTTCTGATTATTAGTTATATTTTAAGTTATTTTATCTACCTTCATAATCTCTTTCATTTCTAAGAAGAACATCTTTTTTAATAAATCTCTCCATTCTATTAATTTCTACAGGAAACAGTTCTCCACCTCTAATCATACCTTGTACTCCAAAAGATTTAAGACCAAGTTTTCTTAAATCATCTTTTTTAGAGTATATTTCAAAAACAATTTTATCTAATATTTCCTCTTTTATTGATGGTGGCATAGACTTATATGTTTCTGGTACTTGTTTTCGTGCTTCCTCTTCATTGCATTTGTTATTTTTCATCAAAAACTTAATTTTACGCTCTGCTGACTTTTTATATTCCTCATCTGATATTAAATATGTTCTATAGCTGTTCATGTCATTAGGTTTAACAAATAATAAATTGTTCCAATCTATCTGCCACATTTCGTGATTATCTTCTCCTTTAGTAATTCCTCCAACATCAAATCCTGCACCTAAATAATCAATATATACTTTTTTTTCCCATTCAAAATAAACATTAAACGATCCATCAATACTTTTATTTTGATTTTCAACATCTGTATCCATACATAAAACTACGCCGTCAGGATTATGCTCTTTTACATCAGTAATATAATCAGCAACAGCTGTTTTTCTCGCAGCTCTTCCTCGTACACCTAAAGTAGGCTTATCGCCTATTTTGGCATCAGCTCTTAGTACAACTATTTCAGGAAGTCTATCTTCTATTTTTTTGAATTCTTCTATAGAATCAAATACAAAAAAATTGTTAATACCACAAATGCTATGTAAAACATAATGTAATAAAAAAGCCCCATATGCTTTACCATATTGCTGTATATACTTTATATCTGATTTTTTCTTCATTTCATGTAACATATTATCAATTCCCCCTATATAATTTTCAAATTACTAGTTTTAAATCAAATTTATATTATACTTTTTTATTATTACTAACAAATATATTATCATAAAATACTTTAATTGTATATAAAAAACGACTAAGAAATCTTATCTTAATCGTTTTTTGTTTATTATTCAAGTACAAGCCTTATAACTTTTATTTTTTTATAAATCGTGTACAAAGCGTATATGCTTAATTTTGAGAATAAAAAAACCGCTATTTCTAGCAGTTTTTTAAATTTATGGTGCCTTAGCAAGGGACGTATTCGAAAAACATCACTTGTAAAATCACCTTATTATCCGTTTCAAAATTAGTTATAGCAATAGATTACGAGATTTGTATATACAAATATGAATTTTTTTGCTATTAACTATGTTTTTAATTTAACATAACTTTTAAAGTTTTACAATAGGTTTTAAAAACAAATCTGCCACCAGTGGCAAAATTTTTTTTATTGATTAGATATATTTTAGTTTAATCCAAATTTTTCTTTTTCATCTTTTGAAAACATTAAATCAAATGGGTCAAAAATTTGTAATCCAAATTCCTTAGTATATGAAGAACATGATATTATTCCCAAATTAAATATATTATTAATCGAATTGATGTATTCAGAATACATTTCCTTAATCCTAAATTTCTTTTCATCATTCTCTTTTATTTCTTCTACTAGATATGGAGTTTCAAACTTTCTTTCATACCTTTTCAGTATATTTAAAGCACCTAATACTTCTGGCTCATTATAATATGAAATGTCTTTATTAAATTTACTTATCATATCTTTACATTTTTTTACAAAATCTGATATATTTATATCTTCTTTTAAATTATCTATATCATCTTTTATAATACTTTTCCAACCATCCCATTCTCGAAGTTTATCTTTCTCTATAAGAAATATTCTTTTTTTCTTATGTATATCACCTTCTATTTTTGATACAGGTAATTTATAATGCACATTATAATGTCTTAAATTGTATAGAAATCTATATTCAAAATATTTATCAAAGTATTTTGAGCATTTACTTTTAAATTCTTTATATTCTTTCGATTCTTCTCCCGCGATTTCCTTAATTGTAATTTCGTAATGATCTAAATAATTACGGAATGCCACAGCAAAATTTATAACAAGTTTATTTATTTCATTTATTACATTTTTCATTATAATAGCAGAAGATATTCTATTCTCTAATGGTTCTACTAACTTTAAATAATCTTCTAAATCCTTCAAATTACTTTTAAAAATATAATAATAGTCACAAAAGGAGTTGAAACTTCCCAGAATTTCATTACATTCACTAATTAAGTCTAATTCGCCTTCTTCTAACTCTCTATCATATTGCAGATTTTTTTCTTTATTTACTAATTTTAAATAATATAATTTATACGACATATATTTCTCCTTAATATTATGATAATCACTTACTTTTTTAATTTAATTTGAATTATAAAAACAGTTAAAATGAAATTTGCCACCAGTGGCAAATTTCAAAATTTAATTATTTTCTTCATCAATTTCATCATCTGGTAATTTTTTTATATACAAATTTAATTCTTCTTCTGT